>NZ_JBBCIR010000089.1:0-42039 GCF_037189885.1 Paludisphaera sp. | reverse complement strand
GGGCCGGCGCCGGCCCGATCCGCGGCGAGACCGATTCAACCGAGCGCCGAGAGGACGGCGTCGCCGACCTGGCGCGTGGTGGCCTTGCCGCCGAGGTCGGGGGTGCGGGGGGAGCCGGCGGCGAGGACCGCGGCCACGGCGGCGCGGACGCGGTCGCCGGCGGCCTGGGAGCCGACGTGGTCGAGCATCATCGCCACGGAGAGGATCGCCGCCAGCGGGTTGGCGATCCCCTTGCCGGCGATGTCCGGGGCCGAGCCATGGACCGGCTCGAACATGCTGGGAGCGGTCTTCGCCGGGTTCAGGTTCCCGGACGCGGCCAGGCCCATCCCCCCCTGGAGGACGGCGCCCAGGTCGGTGATGATGTCGCCGAACATGTTGGTGGTGACGATCACGTCGAACCACTCGGGGTTCGTGACCATCCGCATGCAGCAGGCGTCGACGTGCATGTACGACGGCTTCACGTCGGGGTAGTCGGCGGCGACCTCGTTGAAGGCCCGCTGCCACAGGTCGTGCGCGAACGTCAGCACGTTCGTCTTGGCCACCAGCGTCACCTGGCGGGAATAACCCTTCGCCCGGTCGGCCTCCGAGAGCCCGGCGAACGGGCCGGTCGCGGCGCGCTTGCGGGCGGCCTCGAAGGCGTACCGGATGCACCGCTCGACGCCGGGGCGGGTGTTCATGGAGGTCTGGATCGCGACCTCCTCCGGCGTCCCCTTGTAGGTGAAGCCGCCGGCGCCGACGTAGAGGTCCTCGTTGTTCTCGCGGACCACCAGCATGTCGATCTGGTCCGGGCCCTTGCCGGAAATCGGGCAGGGCGCGCCGGGGAACAGGCGGACGGGGCGCAGGTTGATGTACTGGTGGAAGTCGAACCGGAGCTTCAGCAGGATCCCCTTCTCCAGCACCCCGGGCGCGACGCCCGGGTGGCCGACGGCCCCCAGGAGGATCACGTCGCAGGCGCGCAGGCGGTCCTGCTCGCCGGCGGGGAGGACCTCGCCCGTCTTGAGGAAGCGCTCGCCCCCCAGGTCGAACGGGATCAACTCGTAGGCCAGGCCGTCGCGTGCGGCGACCTTCTCCAGCACCTTCAGGCCGACCTCGGTCACTTCCGGCCCGACGCCGTCGCCGGGGATCACGCCGATCTTCAGCAGGGACATCGCCGCTCCAGATGCTTCGATGGATTTCGAAAAGGCACTGCGGGCGGGCCGCGCGATCCAAGGGCCGCGCGGCCCGCCCGTTCAGGCTCGATCATAACGCCGGCGCGCGACGCTCACAAGAAACCGCGCGGGGCGGGCGACCTCATCGGGGCGATTGGCGCGGGAGATGCGATCCTCCGGATCATCGAAGGGGACGCGTCGGCGTCCCTCGTTCGCGACCACCTCGGAGCGGCGGCCATGATCCCTTCCACCATCGAGCGCGTGCCCCTGCACACCGCCGAACAGGTCAACCGGCGCATCCGCGATCGCGCCGAGCGGAGCGTCGTCCGTCACGTCGCGCGCGGGCCCGGCGCGATCGAGCAGAGGCTCCGGGAGCTGGACCGCGAGTGGGACATCGAGCGGGCGCTGGAGGCCGCGGCGGGGACGGTCTCGCTGACCGGCCTGGGGCTGGGGGCGACGGTGGATCGGCGGTTCTACCTGCTGCCGGGGGCGGTGGCCGGCTTCCTGCTGCTGCACGCGATCCAGGGCTGGTGCCCGCCCTTGCCGGTCCTCCGCCGCCTGGGCTTCCGCACCGCCGAGGAGATCGCCGCGGAGCGCTACGCCCTGAAGGCCATGCGGGGCGACTTCCGCGACGTCTCGGCCGACAACGGCGCCACCCCGACCGCCGTGAAGCAGGCGCTCCAGGCGGCCCGGCCGTAGCCGGGGGGGGCGGCGGTCGTCGCGCGCGGCGGGCTCAGCCGCCGCTCTTCTCGCCGGCGGGCTTGCCGCCCAGAAGTTCGGGGATCATGGTCTCAAGCCGGCCGCGCGCCTCGGTGGAGGCGAGGTTGCCCTCCCGGTCGACGATGAAGATGCGCGGGATGGAGCTGATGCCCCAGGAACGCGAGAAGTCGCCGTCCCAGCCCTTGCCCTGGTAGTACTGGGGCCAGCCGATATCGTTCTTCTCGACGTACTCCTTGAGCTTCGTGAGGCCCTTGCGGGTCTCCTCGGGCTCGTCGAGCGAGACGCCGATGAACTCGACGCCCTCGTCCTTGAATTCGGCGTAGAGCTTCTTCATCCTGGGCATCTCGGCGACGCAGGGGCCGCACCAGGTGGCCCAGAAGTCGACGACGACCACCTTCCCCTTGAGGTCCGCCATGCGGATCGTCTTGCCGGAGACGGCGTCGCTGAACTCCAGCTCGAACGGCTTGCCGACCGCCTCGCGGAGGCGTCGGTCCCCCTTGACTCGCTCGCCCAGCTCGGGGAAGTCCTTGATGAGCCGCTCCTCCAGCTCGACCTTCCGCGCCGGGTCCTTGATGGTCTGGTAGGCGGCGAAGAGTAGCCCGCCGAGCCTCCTGTCCCCCTTGGGGGCGACGGTGGCGAATTCGTCCGCGGCCTTGATGAAGCCCTCGGGGTCGCTGGCCTGGGACATCGCGAGGCGAGCCTTCACGTACGCGCCCTCGACGCGCAGCTCGGCGTCGCCGGTCTTCTCGACGGCCTCCTCGACCTCCTTGCCCAGGGCCCCCGCGTCGAGGTCCATCCCGTGCCAGCGCTCGACGAGGAGCTTGGGGAGGCGATCATTCCTGGGGTCGACGTCGAGCAGCTCGCGGGTCAGCTCGGAACGCTTCGCGCGGACTTCTTCCGACTCGGCCACATACGACTGGACGTAGGCGCGGTCCTCGCGCTTACCCTGGTCGAACCGGGGGGGCTTGAGGTCGTCGATCTCCTTGAGGATGGCCTCGCCGGTCCGGCCCGCGTCCTGGGCCGGCGCGGGGATTGCGACGAGCGCGGCGAGGGCCAGCGTCAGCGCCAGGGGCCACGGGGCGATTCGGGCGATCACGGGGAGCCTCCTTCCCGTCGCGAAGGACGGGCGCGTCCGGAAATGTTTCGAGGGCGGCTTCAGGGTAATCCCGCCGCCGACCCGCCGTCAATCGGCGGGTTTTCGCCGTGTCGACCCCTGGGCGACACAAACCGCCGGGAGTCTGGTATCCTTGGGGCGTGGGGCCCGCGCGGCCCCGGCGAGGCCCTCCCACGTCCGGGCCTCGTCTCCCCTGGCGGCATGGCTCCTCGCTTGGTTCATGGTATCAGACAAGGCCCCGCCGGTCGGCGTTTCGATCGGGTCGCGGGCGCGGAGACGTCGCATGGCCGGCCCCGCCGACGCCGAGAAGATCGGGACGAGCCCGTCGAAGACCCCAGCTCCGAGCCCGACCGCGAGCCCGAGCGCCAGGTCCTCCTCGTCCGTCACCCAGGACCCCCGCGGCCTCTCCGCGCTGGACGAGTCCAACCTGGAGCGCTCCATCATCCGCCGCGGGCTGGCCACGCCCGCGGAGGTGGAGGCGTGCAAGGCGTACCGGGCGAAGCTCGCCGCCCAGGCCCAGGCCCAGCCTCCGGCCGAGGGCTCCACCCTCGCGCCGACGCCGGGCCTCCTCGACGTCATGGTCGGCGCCAAGGTGCTGACCAAGGGCCAGATGGCCCGCCTGCTTCAGGAGCGCGGCGGTGGGGCGAAGAAGCTGGACATCCCCGGCTACACCATCATCGAGAAGCTGGGCAAGGGCTCGATGGGCGTGGTCTTCAAGGCCCGCCAGAACAGCGTGAATCGGATCGTCGCGGTCAAGGTCCTGCTGGACGCCCTGGCCCAGAACAAGGAGTTCATCCGCCGGTTCGAGCACGAGGCCCAGATCGCCGCCAAGCTCTCGCACAACAACATCGTCAACGCCATCGACGCGGGGGAGGCCGGCGGCCGGTACTTCTTCGTCATGGAGTACGTCGAGGGGCCGACGATCAAGGACTATCTCGACAAGAACCGGAGGTTCGAGGAGAAGGAGGCCGTCCGGATCGCCATGGCCGTGGCCGAGGCGCTCCAGCACGCGAGCCAGCGCGGGCTGATCCATCGCGACATCAAGCCCGACAACGTCATCTTGACCAAGGACGGCGGCGTGAAGCTGGCCGACCTGGGCCTCGCCCGGCTGACCGGCGACGAGGCGTGGGGGCTCTCCGAGGCCGGCATGGCCATCGGCACCCCCTACTACATCAGCCCCGAGCAGGTCCGCGGCCAGACCGACGTCGACATCCGCGCCGACATCTACAGCCTGGGCGCCACGCTCTACCACATGGTGACCGGCAAGGTCCCCTACGGCGGCGAGACCCCGTCGGAGGTCATGCGCAAGCACGTCGACCCGCGCGTCGAGCTGGTCCCCCCGGACCACCTGAACACCAGCATCTCCAGCGGGCTCGGCATGGTGATCGAGACGATGCTCGCGAAGAACCGCGAGAATCGCTACACCACGCCCGACGACCTCATGCTGGACTTCAAGTGCCTGCTCCAGGGCGACCCGCCGATGCTCGCCGGCCAGAAGCCCGACAGCCTGGAAGCCCTGGCCGAGGGCGACACCGGCGAGCACGTCCAATCCGCCGTCGACGACGCCCAGATGGCCGAGATCGCCTCCCACGTCAACGCCCGCAACCAGATCATCGCCGCCCTCGCCGTCGTCCTGGCGATCTCCATGGTCACCAACGTGCTGTTCTTCGTGGCGCGGTGACGAGGGCGGATTCGTCCACCGAAGCCGTCGCATCCCGGCCGGCGTTCGGGCCATGGAGACGGCCTCGAAGGTCGGAATTACTCGCTCAGCCCAACGGGGCGGCGCCAAGCGGTGACGGTGCTCCGGCCGGAGGCCGCCACCGTGCCAAGTCGGCCTCCCTATCTCGATAATCGCCAGGCGGACTCGAGACCGACCATGCAGGACCGCCCCGTCCGACCGCGAGACCTGGTGATCGACAACCACGATCGGCCGGGCATCGTCGTCTCGCGCCATCCCCGCCAGCCGGGCCGAAAATGGCTCGAGGAGCAGTTCGACGCCCGGATGCGCGACCCGGGCCATCGTATCTGGTGGAAGGTCCTACCCCTCGACGGCGGCATGGTCATCGTGCCCGAGGGATTGATGAAACATGTGCGTGAAGCGACGCTCGCGGACGCACTCCAAGCGGTGGCCGGAGCCAATGAAGCGGCGGTCAAGACGCTCATCGGGCTGTTCCCTGCACTCGTCGAGTATGCGAAATCACTGGTAGGCGATGACGCCTACGGCCCGGGGCCGGCGCGATGAAATCCGCCACTTCTCCCGGTGAGTTGACGACACGGCCCCCGATCGGCCCTCTTGACGGCCTTCCCCCCTGGAGGGGGAAGACAGACCGCGAAGCGGTCAGATGAGGGGGAGCAGGCCCGCGGGGCTTCGGATTTCGAGCCATAGGGCCAGGCCGACGGCCGCACAAGGCCCCTCCGAACTCCGAAGCTCGTGCCGCTCGTCCCCCCCTCATCCGGCCCTCCGGGCCACCTTCCCCCTCCAGGGGGGGAAGGCCGTGATGGGTGAACGTTCCTCCCCCAACATGAGCGTCGGGTCGTCAGCCCGGCGGGAGAGGGGACGATCCGGTCATTCCCTCCTGTCGCTCACATCGAGTCCGACGACACCACCTCGCCGCCGTTGCGGGTCGCGATGGCTCGCCAGGTGGGGACGGCGACGGAGTCCTTGACGAACCGGACCGAGCCGTCGCAGAAGAGGACGCAGACGCCCCCCGCGTGATTGCTCCGGGCCGTCTTGATCGCCGGGTTGTGCGGCGGGCTGGACTGCCAGCAGTCGTACGAGCGGGAGTTGGGCGTCAGATAGTGATTGTAGAGGGTGGTGCGATAGTCGCCGTCCCACCAGCCGAAGCCCTTGTCCAGCCGCCAGCCGCTCGGCGAGGCGCAGCCGGCGTCCCCCAGGGGGGTCGAGCCGATCGCGGCCAGGCGACGGACGTCGCCGGGGGGGGTCGCGCCGGCGACCGTCGACGCGCCGCCGCTGGCGGTCCCGATCAGCCCCTCGGACGCCGCGACGGTCGCGCTCGTGCCGTCGACCATCGACGCCGCCGACTGCGGCGGGCCGAGGATGAACGCGCCGTTGGGCGCGACCGTCAGCCCCGCGTCGCCGGGGTTCGCGCTCCACGGCGAGCCGTCGCCGGTGCAGAAATGGTAGTTCGACGGCCCCGAGAGCACCCCGCCGGGCAGGGTCGTCGGCGGCGCGGTCGGGTCGCTCGGGCACAGGAAGACGGCCACCTTCGCCGCCATGACCGTCGTGTTCGCCGCGAACGGGGTCCACGGCCCCGCCCCCAGCACGCCCGTCGGCCCCGCCGCGATCGGCCAGTCCATGTTCAGCGCGTTGTAGACGGTCGACTGCTCCAGGTACGGCGAGAGCTGCGCCAGGACCGACCATCGGTAGTGCAAGGCCGGCACGCCGGGGTAGACCTGCCCCGTCCGGGGGTACAGGAACCCGACGGGGAAGGTGTTGAGCGAGGAATGATAATTGTGCATCGCCAGGCCCAGTTGCTTCAGGTTGTTCGTGCACTGGGCGCGGCGGGCGGCCTCGCGGGCCGCCTGCACGGCGGGCAGCAGCAGCGCGATCAGCACCGCGATGATCGCGATCACCACCAGCAGCTCGATGAGCGTGAACGCTTTCCGAATCGACATATCCAGACCCCTGTAACGGACCTTCCACGGGAGCGCCGGGATCGCCGGCGCCGTAGGGCGACGCGCGTGGGACGGCCTGGGCGCGATCGCTCAGGCCGAGGGGTCCGCCCTGGGGGGCCGGTCCAGCCGGGAGCCGTCGGCCGGCTCGGCGCGGTCGGAAGACGGCGGCGGGAGGCGGTCGCGCCGCCCGGCCGCGCTCAGGGCTTCGAGCCCGGCGCCCGCCGCGTCGCCGACGCCGACCGGCGCCAACTTCACCGGCGGCGCGACCTCATCGCCCCCGGGGTCCACCGCCAGGCACGGCCCCGACGAGCCGTCTCGCGGCTCGGGCTCGGGGGCGAAGTCAGGCGAGGGCGGCGGGGATGGTTCGGGATCGATGGCCGGGGGAGGCTCAGCCTTCTTCCTGGGGCCGCAGCAGCAGGCCTCGCGACGGCATTTCACGCCGCAATGGCACGCGGCGGCGTGTTCGTCGGGCGAGAGCGAGGCCGAGGCGTCCCCCGCCGTCAGCGTCAGCGCCAGCGCGATCGCGAACGCCACCGCCGGCAGGAGCCGGAGCGAGCGGAGCCGGGATCGAGGCCGTCGCGCGGGGATCATCGGGGATCGGCCTTCGGGGAGGAGCCGGGGGAGGACGATGGAACGTCCCCATGGTCTCGCCCGGCGACGGTTCAAGTCAATACGGCGGCGCCTCGCCGATCATTCGTCCTACCTCGCCTTGAGCCGCTCGCACTCGTCGCGGAGGAGGCCTCCCGCGACGCGAGGGGCGGGGCGCCAGGGGTCGAGAGCCGGGTCCGTCAGGATCGGGTGGGCCGAGGTCGCGCCGCCGATCAGCGGGGTCTCGACGCCGTAGACGACCAGGCCGACGCGGAGTTGCCGGATGACGTAGGAGCACATGAAGCAGGGTTCCGCCGTGGTGTACAGCGTCGCGCCGGCCAGGTCCCGGCGCCCGGCGGCGTCGAGGGCCGCCTGGCAGGCCAGGACCTCGGCGTGACCCGTGATCGAGCCGCCCGTCGGCAGCGTCTCGGACGCCTCGCCGACGACGAGGCCGTCGATCGCCACGACGGAGCCGACCGGGACGTCGCCCCGGTCGCGCGCGATCGTCGCCAGCTCCAGGCAACGGCGCATGCGGGCCTCGTGTCGCGGCGTCTCGGGGTCGCTCAACGGGTCGCTCCATCGGGACGGGGGTCGCGGCCCCCGTCGGGGAGGGGCCGGTATCTTCCGTATCATCAAGCGCCGGGCGAGGGCATAATGGAAGCCCCAGGTCGCCTCACCCCGCCCAACGGACGAAAGATGCCCGAATACCCCGCCGAACTCGCCATGGAGCCTTACGCCGGCGCGCCGCCGGTCGCCTCGGTCCGCGTCCCCGGCTCCAAGAGCCTGACGAACCGCGCCCTGATCGTCGCCGCGCTGGCGCGCGGGCCGAGCACCCTCTCCGGGGCGCTCGACAGCGAGGACACGCGCGTCATGGTCGACGCCCTGAAGAAGCTGGGCGTGTCCGTCGAGCACGACGTCGAGTCGGCGACGATCCGGGTGGTCGGTTGCAGCGGCCGGTTCCCGGCGAACGAGGCCGACCTGTACGTCGCCAACTCCGGGACGACGCTCCGGTTCCTGACCGCCGCCCTGACCGTCGGCAAGGGGAGCTACCGCGTCGACGGCACGCCCCGGATGCGCGAGCGCCCCGTCGCCGACCTCCTCCAGGCGCTCAACGGCCTGGGGGCTTTCACCAAGAGCGAGCTGGGGACCGGCTGCCCGCCGGTTCTGGTGAAGGCCGACGGCCTGGACGGCGGCTTCGCGTTCGTCCGGGGGGACGTCTCCAGCCAGTTCCTCAGCGGCCTGCTGATGGCCCTGCCCTACTCCCGCGGCGAGACGGTCGTCGAGGTGGAGGGGACGCTGGTCTCGCAGCCCTACGTCGCGATGACGCTGGAGGTCATGCGCGAGTTCGGCTTCGAGCCCAGCAATCGCAAGTTCAAGCGGTTCGTCGTCCACCCCGGCCGGTACGAGGGGCGCGACTACCCGATCGAGCCCGACGCCTCGGCCGCGAGCTACTTCCTGGCCCTCGCGGCGATCACCGGCGGCACGATCACCGTCGAGGGGCTGGGATCGTCCAGCATCCAGGGGGACGTCCAGTTCGTCGACGTGCTGGAGCACATGGGCTGCTCCGTGGAGCGCGGGCGCGACCGGATCACCGTGACCGGCGGGCCGCTGCGGGCCGTCGACGTGGACATGAACGCCATCAGCGACACCGTGATGACCCTGGCGGTCGTCGCCCTGTTCGCCGAGGGCATCACGCGGATCCGCAACGTCGGCCACATCCGCCACAAGGAGACCGACCGCATCGCCGCCCTCGCCGCCGAGCTGCGCAAGCTGGGCGCGACCGTCGACGAGCAGGCCGACGGCCTCCTCGTCATCCCCCCCTCCCCCTCCGAGCTGAAGCCGGCCGCCATCAAGACCTACGACGACCACCGCATGGCCATGTCGTTCGCGCTGGCCGGGCTGAAAATCCCGGGCGTCGTGATCCAGGATCCCGGCTGCGTCGCCAAGACTTATCCCAACTACTGGGACGACCTGGCCGCCGCGCTGGGGCGAACCGCCGCGACCGCTTGACGGTCCGACTCGCTGGGAAGTATCGTAATCCCCCTGGCGACGGCCCGTCCGCCGTCCCGAAGGGGCGATCCAAGCCGGACGGGCGTTGAAACTTACGGCGACGACAGGCCGACGAGCGGACCATGCTGCTGAAACGGACCCACACCTGCGGGGATTTGACCAGGGGCAACGTCGGCGAGGACGTCGCGCTCAACGGCTGGGTTGACGCCTGGCGCGACTTCGGCGGCCTGGTCTTCATCGACCTCCGCGACCGCTTCGGCGTCACGCAGGTCGTCTTCGAGCCCGAGGCCGGGGCCGACCTCCAGGCCCAGGCCCGCGAGCTGCGCAACGAGTACGTCGTCGGCGTCCGCGGCAAGGTCGCCGCGCGGCTGGCCGGCAAGGAGAACCCCAAGCTCAAGACGGGGGAGGTCGAGGTCCGCGCGACCGAATTGGTCGTCTACAACGCCTCGCCCACCCCGCCGTTCGAGATTAACGGGCCCGAGCCGAACGAGGAGCTGCGGCTGAAGTACCGCTTCCTGGACCTCCGCCGGCCGGACCTCCAGCGCGTCTTCATCATGCGGCACCAGATCGGCCAGACGATGCGCCGGGTCCTCTCCGACCTGGGCTTCCTGGAGGTGGAGACCCCCGTCCTGGGCCGCAGCACGCCCGAGGGCGCGCGGGACTTCCTCGTCCCCAGCCGGGTCCACCCGGGGCACTTCTACGCCCTGCCGCAGTCGCCGCAGTTGTACAAGCAGCTGCTGATGGTCTCGGGGTTCGACCGCTACTTCCAGATCGCCCGCTGCTTCCGCGACGAGGACCTCCGCGCCACCCGGCAGCCGGAGTTCACCCAGCTCGACGTCGAGATGTCGTTCGTCGAGGACCAGGACGTCATGACGACGATGGAGGGCCTGATCGCGGAGATGGCCCGGGAGTTCGGCGGCGAGGAGATCACCCTCCCCCTGCCCCGCGTCGAGTACCACGACGCCATGGAGCGGTTCGGCAGCGACCGGCCCGACCTCCGCTACGGCCTGGAGCTGAAGGACCTGGCCGACATCGCCGACCAGACCGAATTCCGCGTCTTCCAGCAGGCGAAGGAGGCCGGCAACCGGATCCGCGGCCTGTGCGCCCCCGGCGGCGGCGAGAGGTACAGCCGCAAGGACCTCGACGGCCTCACCGAGTTCGCCGGGAACTTCGGCGCCAAGGGGCTCGTCTGGCTGAAGGTCGAGGCCGAGGCCCTCGCCGGGCCGACCGCCAAGTTCTTCAAGCCCGAGGTCCAGGCCCAGCTCCGCGAGCGGTTCGACGCCAAGCCCGGCGACCTCATCCTGATCGTCGCCGACACCCAGGCCGTCACCAGCCAGGCGCTCTCCAACCTCCGCGCCCGGCTCGCGGAGGAGCTGAAGCTCTACGACCCCAAGTCGTTCCACTACTCCTGGGTCATCCACTTCCCGCTGCTGGCCTGGGACGCGGAGGAGAATCGGTACGTCGCCGAGCATCACCCGTTCACGATGCCCCTGGCCGAGGACCTGCCGCTGCTGGACACCGACCCGGCGAAGGTCCGCGCCCAGGCGTACGACCTGGTCATCAACGGCGAGGAGGCCGGCGGCGGCACGATTCGAATCCACGACCCCGCCATCCAGTCCAAGGTCTTCGCCCTGCTCGGGCTCTCGCCCGAGGAGGCCGACGAGAAGTTCGGCTTCCTGCTGAGCGCCCTGCGCAACGGCGCCCCGCCGCACGGCGGCATCGCGCTGGGGTACGACCGGCTCGTCATGCTCTACGCCGGCCTGACCAACATCCGAGACTGCA
Organism: Paludisphaera sp.; assembly: GCF_037189885.1. Lineage (NCBI taxonomy): Bacteria > Pseudomonadati > Planctomycetota > Planctomycetia > Isosphaerales > Isosphaeraceae > Paludisphaera > Paludisphaera sp. Next base: position 31,041 of record NZ_JBBCIR010000089.1, on the reverse strand, counting down.
TCGCCTTCCCCAAGACCGCCAAGGGGACCGACCTGATGACCGGCGCCCCCGGCACCGTCTCGCCCCGCCAGATGAAGGAACTCCACATCCGGTCGAGCTGACACCGGCCCCGTCCGACCATCGACGACGCGACCGGGCCGCGGGGCGATCCCCCGCGGCCCTCGTCGTTTCGAAACGTCGCGTTCGAAAAATTCGTTGACAGCGCGGACGGGTGGGATACATTGATCCTCATCCCAGCTCCCTTTCCCGCCACGACGGCGGGCCACCGATTTCCGATCGGCCGCCTCCCATGACGACGCCGCGCGCGACACGCACGATCGTCCGGCTCTCGCCCCTGCTGGCGTGGCTGGTCGTCTCCGCGTTCGCGACGCCCCGGGCCGAGGCCGCCGGCTGCGCCCACCCCGCGACTGCCCCGGCCACGTCGAGCGCCGGCGCGTCGCTCAGCCTGCTGGACATCGCCGACGAGGCCGGGACGAGCTGGACCCCGCCCGGTGCCCCCTGCCACGGCCCCCGGTGCCGCTCCAAGGCCCCCGCGGCCGACGCCCCCGGCGCTCTCGTCGCCGCGCCCGACCGCCACCAGGCCATCGCCGACGCGACCGCGTTCCCGCCGCCGCCGTCTTCGATCGCGCTCACGCCGGGCGAACCCCGCCTCGTCCCCGTCCTCGCCGCCTCTCGCCTCGAACGCCCCCCGCGCATCGCCTGACGCGGGCTCCAGGATGACAGCGCGCGCCGAGTGGCATTCTCGCGGCATCTCGCCCGTCGCCGGGTCGAGGTCCATCCCGCGAGATCGTCCCGCGGCGCGACGCGAGCCCGCGCGTCCCATCCACTCTCGGCCACGAGACGACCGCCGCGCGGCGGGAGCGCCGCCGCGCCCTCATCCCATCCATCCTTCGCATCGAGGCGTCCCATGATTCGCATATCTCGCCAAGACCGCGGCTTCACGCTCATCGAGCTGCTGGTCGTCATCGCCATCATCGCCGTGCTGATCGCGCTGCTCTTGCCCGCCGTCCAGGCGGCCCGCGAGGCCGCCCGCCGCGCCCAGTGCACCACCAACCTGAAGCAGATCGGGCTGGCCGCGCACAACTACCACGAGGCCATCGGCGCCCTCCCCGGCGCGAACATGGTGTTCGGGACGACGGGGCTCTCGGCCCTCAGCATGATGCTGCCGCAGTTGGAGCAGCGCGCGGCGTTCGACGCGATCAACTTCTCGCTCAGGTACGACGCTCCGGAGAACACGACCTCGCGGGACGCCACGATCGCCGCGTTCGTCTGCCCGTCGGACGCCAGCCCGCCGCAGCCGGCGCTGGGGGGCCGGACGAACTACATGGCCAACATGGGGAGCGGCATCGTCTGGCAGGAGGCGGTCGGCGGCAACGCCTCGCTGCCGGCGCCGAACGGGCTCTTCCACGGCAACAGCTCCAAGCGGTTCTCCGCCGTGACCGACGGCCTGTCGAACACCGGCATGTTCTCCGAGCGGCTGCTGGCCGACGGCAGCAACGCCGTGGTGAGCAAGGTGGCCGACGTCTTCTTCTCGCCGCTGGCCCCCACGACGGTCGACGAGGCGCACGCCATGTGCGGCGCGATCGACATCTCCAACCTGGCGAACCAGTTCCCGCTGTTCATGGGCGCGCCCTGGCTGACGGGCCAGCACATCTTCCAGCACATCAACCCGCCCAACGGCCGCTCGTGCGGCTTCTTCGTGACCAACCGCGCCGTCATGCCCCCCAGCAGCATGCACCCCGGCGGCGTGAACCTCCTGCTGGCCGACGGCTCCGTCCGCTTCATCAAGGATTCGGTCGCCCTGCCCCCCTGGCGCGCCCTGGGGACCATCGCCGGCGGCGAGGTCGTCAGCGCCGATTCCTACTGAGCCGCGATCGACCCGGAGACCGACCCATGACCGACCGATCCCGATCCCGCGCCAACGCCCCCATGGCGCTGCTGCTCGCGCTGGCCGCCGCCTGCGGCTGCTCGCCGGGCGTCGCCCACGCCGTCGACCCCGAGGCCGCGCGGGCGGCCCTCAGGACGACCCTCGACGCCTGGAAGGAGGGCAAGACGCCCGACTCGCTCCAGTCCGGCTCGCCCGCGATCGTCGCGCAGGACATGGAATGGGCCTCGGGCGCGAAGCTGCTCGATTATTCCGTCGTCGCCGACAAGCCGGCCGACGCCAACCTCGACGCGCGCGTCAAGTTGACGATCTCGGCCCGGGGCAGGAAGATCGAGCGCGAGGCCAAGTACCTCGTCACCACCAGCCCCGCCGTGACCGTCTTCCGCGACATGATGAATTGAACATCAACGGACATTATTCGGACGACAGGAATTATCCCATGATCCTTCGCGCATGGCTCCGACGCGCGGCGATGCTCGCCGCGCCGGCCCTGGCCCTCCCCGTCGCGGCCGAGGAACCGGCCGGCCTCCCGCTCGCCAGGGCCGCCGAAAACCCCGGCGCGGTCCTCGGCGAGGTCTGGCCAGGCCGGCCCGAGTGGCTGGAGATGTACACGGCGATCCTGAACGACGAGCCCATGGGCCCCACCAACGGCTGGTTCAAGACGTCGAAGACCCAGACCCGATACGGGTGGGACGCCGCCCGGTCGAAGTACGACGGCGACGGCGACTCCAGGATCGCCCGCGACGAGTACCCCGGCGACGACGAGTCGTTCGCCCGGCTCGACGGCGACGGCGACGGGGCGCTCACGGCCGCGGACTTCGACTTCTCGAAGGCGTATTCCCCCTCCCCCGGCTCGATGCTCTTCTCCCGTCTGGACCGCGACGGAGACGGCAAGGTGGTCCCGGAGGAGGTCGAGCGCTTCTTCCGCGCGGCCGACCCCGACGGCGCGGGCTTCCTCTCGCGGCTCGACCTGGAGCGCGCCCTCCCCGCCCCCTCCGGTTCCATGAGCCCCGCCGACCGGCCGACCAAGGAGCAGCTCATCAAGGGGCTGTTCCGCCAGGAGATCGGCTCGCTCCAGAGCGGCCCGGACCTCGACGAGACGGCGCCCGACTTCGCCCTCAAGACGGCCGACGGAGGCGAGGAGATCACGCTGTCGAAGCTCGTCGGGCCGAAGCCGGTGATCCTGATCTTCGGCAACTTCACCTGCGGCCCGTTCCGGAGCATGGCCGGGAACTTCGAGAAGCTGCATCGCCGCTACGGGGACAAGGCCACGTTCGTCATGGTCTACGTCCGCGAGGCACACCCCACCGACGGCTGGCGGATGCGCTCCAACGACTCCGTCGGCGTCGCCGCGGCGCAGCCGACGACCTACGAGGAGCGGGCCGAGGTCGCCGGCCGCTGCGGCAAGCTCCTGAACCTGGGCTTCCCCATGCTCGTCGACACCATCGACGACGCCGTCGGCGCCCGCTACAGCGGCATGCCCGGCCGGTTCTACATCATCGACCGCGCCGGCAAAATCGCCTTCAAGAACGCCCGCGGCCCCTTCGGCTTCAAGCCAGCCGAATTGGAACAGTCGCTCGTCCTGCTCCTCCAGGACGAGGCGGGCGCGACCCCCGACGCCACCGCCGCCGCTCGGTGAGCCCCCGTCACAACGACTCCCCGGCCCTGCCGATGCCCTTCCCCCCTCGCGGGGGAAGGTGGCCCGGAGGGCCGGATGAGGAGGAAGCGAAGCAGGCGGTTCAACGGGATTCGCGACGGCCGGACAGGCCTTCGATGACTCCAACAGCCGACGCGCTAGTCGTCCCCCTCCTCATGACCGCTTCGCGGTCTGTCTTCCCCCGCGAGGGGGGAAGATCGTTTTCGCCGCGACCTCGCCGGTTGAAGATCGTCGGTGGACCGGTATCCTCACGGGCCGACGACCGGGCCGTAACCCACGTCCCGCGCCTTGTCGAGCGTCCCGCCGTCGTCGACGAGGTCCGGGCCGACGGAGTAGACGAGCCAACCCTCGGCGAGCTTCTTGACGATGAGCGGCCGCCCGGTGAACGGGTCAACGGTGGCCTCGGCGGGGAGGTCGAGGGTCGTCAGGTCGGCCGGCGGCTCGTCGACGCCGAGGCGCTGGAGGGCGTTGAGGACGCGAAGCCCCCGGACGGCCGCGCGCTGGGTCTCCGCCGCCCGGCGAGCCGCGAGGACGGAGGGCTCCAGGAGGTCCGCCAGCGGCCTCATCGGGTGCCAGTAGGCGCGGGCGGCGGTCGCCGGGCCCAGGGCGGCGAGCCCCGGATACGGCGTCCTGGAACGCTCCAGTTGCTCCTCATAGAAATCCATGAACATCAATAGCGCGTTGTTCAGCAGCCAGCCTCGCATCCAGAATAGCATCTGGCTGGCCATCTCCCGGCAGACCGCCATCGAGAAGGCGCGTTCGGTCCGGAGGGCGCGGCGGTAGCCGTCAAGGCCGTCGTGGCGGGCCAGTTCGGCGTCCAGCGCGCGGCGGGATTCCTCGGAGGCCGGCCCGGATCGGAGGGTTTTCTCCGCCTCCGTCATCGCCACCCGGGTCGTCGCCACGGAGACGAGATAGTCGATGATCAGGGGTTCGCGGGCCCAGTGTGCCGAGAGCCTCAGCCCCGCGACGTTCGCCGCGATCGCCTCGTCGAGCTTCCCCTGGGTCGTCAGGAGCATCGACCAGGCCGCCAGCACCCGGCTCGCCGTACGGCGGCCCTGGATCGCGTCCATCCGCCTGGACAGGAACTCCTGCGTGGGGAGCGAGACGTCGCGGTCGGAAGCGTAGTCGGGACGTCCCGCCGCTTCCAGGATCCCGGGAATGGCCCGGGGATGGTCGCGGAAGAGGGCCTCGACCCTGGCCTGGGATTCCGGGTCGAGCGCGCCTTCCGGGCGTCCGGTGTTGGGGAAGATCGCCATCAGTCCCTTCTGGACGGCCTCGACCTCCGCGGCGACGTCCTGGAGGGCCGCGTCGGCGTTCGTCTCCGGGGAGATCGGCCTCGGGGCGAGGTCGGCGAGCGAGACCGGGTCGCCGGCCCGGCGGAGCGCGTCCAGTCGGGCTTCAAGCCGTCGGCCGGTGACGCCCGTGTACCACACGCTCCACAAAAAGAACGCGACCAGGGAGAGGCCGGTCGCGATCGCGGCCCACTTGAGGAATTTCAGGACGCGGCGTCTCATGGTCGGGCTCCCGGAGTTCCAGGGTCAATTCGCGGACGAGGCGGCGCACCTCGGCGGCGTGGCGGGCGGGATCGGGCGCGACGCTCGGGGCCGTTGCGGAGAGGCGGTCGAGCGCCCATCGGCCGGCCTCGGGCCCGGCGACCTCGGCCACGTCGCGGGCGATCGCGAGGGCTCGCGGCGAGACCGGCCGGGGGCCGAAGGCCCGATCGAGCCGCGCGTCGGAGGCCCGATTGGCCCGGACGTTCAGCCCGACGCTCAGGAGCAAGGCGGCGGCCGTCGCCAGGCCGACGGGGAAGCGTCGGCGCGGCCGTGTGGGGAGCGGCCGGGCGAGTTCCGCCTCGACCGCGGCGAGGATCCGGGCGCGGAGTCCGGGCGGGGCTCCTCGCGGGGTCAGGGCGGCGAGCCGGCGTTCGACGTCGTCGTTCATCGGCTTCTCCTCGTGAGGGCGGAGCGCATGCGGCCCAGGGCCGATTGGTAGCGCGAGGCGACCGTCCCCAGGGGGCGGCCGACGATCGCGCCGATCTCGCGGAAGGTCAGGCCGGCGAAGATCTTCAGCTCCACGACCTCGCGGTCGCGGGGGTCCAGGGCGGCGAGCGCGATCGCGGCGTCCTCGGCCGCCTCGCGGGCCTCGGGGTCGTCGGAGTCGGCCTCGACGAACAGGTCGCGGGCGGCGGCGGCCCTGTCGGCGCGTCGGCGGCGGGCGTCGAGCCAGCGCCGGGCCTCGTTGCGGGCGACGGCGAAGGCGAAGGCCGTGGGGTCGTCCACCTCGCCCAGCCGGTCGCGGTCGCGGGCGAGGCGGAGGAAGGTTTCCTGGAGCACGTCGTCCGCGTCGGCCGATGCACCCAGCATCGACGCGAGGTAATGGTGGAGTCGATCGGCGAGAGCGTCGTGGAGCGCGACGAAGGTCGCCGGATCCCCGCTCGCCGGGCGTTCGGGCGGTCCATCCATCGTCGTCCCCGGGGGGCTGAAGGTCGACGAGCCCCGCGCGGGGCCCATGGGAGTAGACCCGGGCCGGGGGCGATTTTCCGGGGGAATATCCGGCGGGGCGGAAAAGGATAGGACGCGCGGCCGGGCCGCCGGGTTCGATTCTTCGCCAACCTTCCTGGTCAGGCGACGGCCCTTTCGTATAAGATGAACCGTCCAGATATCATCGGCGGACGGTGGACCAGAGACCAGGCCCGACCGCGGCGCCCCCGCGGAGCGGGCCACGCTCGAGGAACGTCTCGCACCCCGGCTGTCGCCATGCGCGCCGACCCGCCCCCCCGACGTCGCCCCCGGATGGGCCTCGGGCCCGCCATCGACGGGCCCGCCGACCCCGCTAGGTCCGCCGTTCAATCAGGAGTCAGGTTGCAATGGCCTCAGTGCAGACGGAAGCGAAACCGATCGTCGACCAGACGAAGGCCCTGGACTGGCTGCGGCAGATGCTGCTGATCCGCCGGTTCGAGGAACGGGCCGAGATGCTTTATCAGAAGGGCAACAAGATCTTCGGGTTCTTCCACCAGTACAGCGGCCAGGAGCCGGTGGCGGTGGGGTCGATCGGGGTGCTCCGCGAGGACGACTGGGTCATCACCGCCTATCGCGACCACGGCCACGCGCTGGCCCTGGGGATGTCCGCCCGCTCCGGCATGGCCGAGCTGCTGGGGAAGGTGACGGGCTGCTCCAAGGGCAAGGGGGGCTCGATGCACTTCTTCGACGCGGAGAAGGGCATGATGGGGGGCCACGCGATCGTCGGCAGCCACATCCCGCTGGCGGCCGGCTTCGCGTTCGCGAGCAAGTACCGGGGCGAGGACCGGGTGGCCCTCTGCTACCTGGGCGACGGCGCCATCAACCAGGGGGGCGTCCACGAGGCCCTCAACATGGCCGCCCTGTGGAAGCTGCCGGTCATCTACATCGTCGAGAACAACCTGTACGCGATGGGGACGTCGCTGGTCCGGTCCAGCTCGTCCCAGGACCTGACCACCCGCTGCGCCGTCCCCTACGGCATCCCCGGCCACCAGATCAACGGCAACGACATCGAGCTGATGGCCCGGACGACGCTGGAGTGCGTGGAGCACGCCCGCGCCGGCGAGGGCCCCAGCTTCATCGAGGCCCGGACCTACCGCTACAAGGGGCACTCGATCAGCGACCCGGGCAAGTACCGGATGCGCGACGAGCTGGACACCTACATCAAGAACGACCCGATCGTCATCTACGAGAACATCCTGAAGGATCGCGGCTGGATCGACGACGAGACGATCGAGGCGATGCGCGAGGAGGTCAAGGCCGAGATCGAGGACTCCATCGAGTTCGCCGAGCGGAGCGAGGATCCCCCGGTCGCGGCGGTCTACGAGGACATCACGGTGGCCCCCTTCATCCCGCAGGAGTGACCATGGCGGTTCTTTCGTTCCGAGAGGCCCTCAACCAGGCGATGACCGAGGAGATGGAGCGGGACGACCGCGTCTTCCTCATGGGGGAGGAGGTCGCCGAGTACGACGGCGCCTACAAGGTCTCCCAGGGGATGCTCAAGCGGTTCGGCCCCCGGCGCGTGGTCGACACGCCGATCTCCGAGGAGGGCTTCGCGGGCATCGGCATCGGCGCCGCGATGGTCGGCCTGCGGCCGATCATCGAGTTCATGACGTTCAGCTTCAGCATCGTGGCGATCGACCAGATCGTCAACAACGCCGCCAACATGCGCTACATGAGCGGCGGCCAGTTCTCGGTGCCGATCGTCTTCCGCGGCAGCTCGGGCATGATCGGCGGCCTCGGCGCCACGCACTCGCACCGCCTGGAGGCGTGGTACGCCCACATCCCCGGCCTGCTGGTGGTCACGCCGGCGACCCCGGCCGACGCCAAGGGGCTCCTGAAGACGGCCATCCGGTCCGACGACCCGGTCATCTTCCTGGAGCACGAGGTCCTCTACCCCGACAAGGGGGAGATCCCCGACGGCGACCACCTGGTGCCGTTCGGCAAGGCCGACGTCAAGCGGCCCGGCTCGGACGTCACGCTCATCACCTACTCGCGGTCGCTCAAGACGACCCTCGCCGCCGCCAAGGAGCTGGCGGAACGGGGGGTCGACGCCGAGGTGATCGACCTGCGGAGCATCCGGCCGCTCGACCTCGACACCCTGCTCCGGTCGGTCGCCAAGACCCACCGGGCGGTGATCATCGAGGAGAACTGGCCCTACTGCGGCGTCGGCGCCGGCATCGCCGACCGGATCTACCGCGCGGCGTTCGACGAGCTGGACGCCCCGATCCAGCGCGTGGCCTCGGGCGACGCCCCGATCCCGTACAACAAGCACCAGGAAGCCTCCCTGCTGCCGTCCGTCCCGCGGATCCTCGCGGCCGTCGAGGACGTGATGTACCGCTGAAACCGGCGGGGGGCCGGCCCGATCGATCCCCGGCCCCCCCGACGCCTCCCCTCGCGGGCCGGGCCGCCAACCCCGCCCGCGAGATCCCAACACACACACACACGAACCGTCCGCCTCTCCAGAATCGCGGAACCGGCGGGGGCGCCGACATCTCGGCCCCGAGGAGCAGACTCGTGCCGATCGAAGTGACCATGCCCAAGCTCAGCCCCACCATGGAGAGCGGGGTCATCGCGCAGTGGCTCGTCAAGGTGGGGGACACGATCAAGGAAGGCGACGTCCTCGCCGACATCGAGACCGACAAGGCCACGATGCAGATGAAGTCGTATGAGGACGGCGTCATCGCCCTCATCGACCACGAGGCCGGCGAGGAGGTCCAGCTGGGCGACCGCGTCATGGTCCTCGCCAAGAAGGGCGAGGATCCCAAGGAGGTCGCCGCCAGCCTGGCCGGCGGCGCCAAGGCCGACGCCAAGCCCGCCGCCCCCGAGAAGCCCGCCGCCGACAACGGCGCCCGGAAGCAGAGCCCGGCGGACGCCGGGGCGGAAGGCGACGAGGCGGACGACGAGGGCGAGGAGGCCGTGGCCGTCGGCGCCGGCGGCCGGGTCCGCTCGAGCCCGCTCGCCCGCAAGATCGCCGCCGAGGCCCGCGTCGACATCGCCCGCGTGAAGGGGACCGGCCCCGGGGGCCGCGTCGTCCGCAAGGACGTCGAGGACTTCCTCGCCGGCAAGGGCAAGGGGAAGGCCGACGCCCCGGCGGCGGCGGCGTCCGCCCCGGCCGCCAGGGCCGCCGCGCCGGTCGCCCGCGTCTCCACCGCCCCGCTGGAGGAGAAGCGGATCCCGAACTCGCGGATGCGCAAGACCATCGCCCAGCGCATGGCCCAGTCCAAGCAGACCGCGCCGGAGATCCACGTCACCGTGGACGTCCGGGTCGACAAGCTGATGGCCCTGCGCGAGACGCTGAACAAGGAGCTGGCGGCCGAGAAGGTCAAGCTCTCCGTCGGCGACTTCGTCACCAAGGCCGTCGCCGTCGCGCTCCGCCGCCACCCGGCGCTCAACGCCACCTTCGAGCCCGACGCCATCGTCCGCCACGGCGGGATCAACATCGGCATCGCCGTCGCGCTCGAGGAAGGGCTGATCGTCCCGGTCCTCCACCGCGCCGACGAGCTGGGGCTGATCGAGATCCGCCGGGGGAGCGAGGCGCTGGCCTCGGCCGCCCGCGGCGGGAACCTCTCCGGCGAGCAGCTCTCCGGCGGCACGTTCACGATCAGCAACCTGGGGATGTATGGCGTCAAGCAGTTCGACGCCATCATCAACCTGCCCGAGGTGGCGATCCTGGCCGTCTCGGCCGCGGAGAAGCGCCCGGTCGTCGAGGGTGACGCGATCGTCGTCGGCCAGGTCATGACGCTGACCCTCTCGGCCGACCACCGCGCCGTCGACGGCGCCGTCGCGGCCGACTACATGCGGACGCTGCGGAACCTGCTGGAAGAGCCGGCCCGCATGCTGCTCTGATCGCCCCGCCCGATCGCGGGCCCCGCGCCGGCCTCGTCCCTCGCGACGGCCGCCGCGGGGCCCTCGCGCTTCCGGTCCCCGGCTCGTCGCCCCATAATGGAGGCGACGAATCGAGGCCCGCCCCCCCCACCCCCCGGAATCCGACAGACACGACCATGGCCAACGACTACGACATCGTGGTGATCGGCGGCGGACCCGCCGGCTACGCCGGGGCGATCCGCGCGGCCCAGCTCGGCAAGCGCGTCCTCTGCGTCGAGAAGGACAAGCTCGGCGGCGTCTGCCTCAACTGGGGCTGCATCCCCACCAAGGCCCTGCTCTCCAACGCCCACCTCGTCGAGATGGTCAAGCGCCACGGCGCCCAGTTCGGCTTCCAGGGGGATGCCTCCTGGAACTTCGGCGACATGATCGGCCGCAGCCGCGGCGTCGCCGGGCAGCTCAACAAGGGGATCGAGGGCCTCTTCCGCAAATACAAGGTGAAGTCGAAGATCGGCGCGGCCCAGGTCGTCGGCCCGAACAAGGTCAAGGTGGGCGACGAGACCGTCACGACCGACGCCATCGTGATCGCCACCGGCGCCCGGCCGCGGCCGTTCCCGGGCGTCGAATTCGACGGCAAGACGATCATCACCTCCAAGGAGGCGATGTCGCTGGAGAAGCAGCCGAAGTCGATGCTCATCATCGGCGCGGGGGCGATCGGCCTGGAGTTCGGCTACTTCTACAACGCCATCGGCACCAAGGTCACGGTCGTCGAGATGCTGGAGCACGTCCTCCCGATCGAGGACGAGGAGGTCTCGGTCGCCCTGAAGAAGAGCCTGACCGCCAAGGGCCTGGAGATCCACACCGGCTCCAAAACCACCAAGCTGGCGAAGGCGGGGAACGGCGTGAGGGCCGAGGTCGAGACGCCCCAGGGGAAGAAGACCATCGAGGCCGACGTGGCCCTGGTGGCGATCGGCGTCACCGGCAACGTCGAGGGCCTGTTCGCCCCCGACGTGAAGGTGGAGATCGACCGCGGCCACATCAAGGTCGACCGCGAGAACGGCTTCGTCACCGCCGTGCCGAGCATCTTCGCCGTCGGCGACGTGATCGGCCCCCCCTGGCTGGCGCACGTCGCGCACCACGAGGCCGTCTACTGCGTCGAGCGGATCGCCGGCCATTCGAAGCACACCGTCGATTACAACATCATCCCCGGCTGCACCTACACCGAGCCGGGCGTCGCCAGCGTCGGCCTGACCGAGAAGGCCGCCCGCGCCGCCGGCCACGAGATCCGCGTCGGCAAGTTCCCGTTCCAGTTCAGCGGCCGGGCGCTCGCGGCCGGCGAGAGCGAGGGCTTCGTCAAGCTGATCTTCGGCAAGAAGCACGGCGAGCTGCTGGGTGCCCACATCATCGGCGCCGCCGCGACCGAGATGATCTCCGAGATGGTCATGGCGATGCGGCTGGAGGCCACCGAGGAGGAGATCCTCCACGCCATGCACCCCCACCCGACCTACTCCGAGGCGATCATGGAGGCCGCCGGCCAGGGCATGGGCGAATCGATCCACATCTGACGACCGCCCCCCGGCGACGACTCCTGGAAACAAAACGCCCCGCCCCTCCCCGCCCCCGCGGGGGGGCGGGGCGTTCGCGCGTCCCGGCGGCGCGTCGACGACCTTGACGAAAACCGGGCGGCCTCGATAATCCACCCCGAATCGAACGGGGGCCAAGGACGTTCCGACCTCACCGGGGGGAGCCGAAGGATGATCGATGCCGCGGGGATTGGCGACGTGCGTCGCGAGCTGGAACGGATCGGCTGCTTGTCCAGCACGTCGCCGAGCTTCCAGAATCAGTTGCTCTCCTACCTCGACATGAACGCCGATCGCGGCGACTTCCTCGTCGAGGTCGGATGCTTCCGGGGCGGGCTCACGGCGCAGCTCGCCTACTTCGCGCGCGAGGCGGGCAAGGATCTGTTCGTCGTCGACGTCGATCCCAAGTACCTGAACATGGCCAGGGAGACCGTGACGCGGGCGCTCGGCGGGCTGCCGTCGTGCGTCCACTTCGTCCAGGCGGACCTGCGGAACTTCCTGGCGCGCCCCCGCCCCAGCGACCGCTGCGTCCTGCTGTTCATCGACGGCGACCACCACTACGACGGCGTCGTCCGGGACATCCGCGCGGTCCTCGATTCCGGCCTGGAACGCCCGCTGAGCATCTGCTTCCACGACTACGGCCTGCGGTACACGGCCCGCGACCACCTGGACGTGCGCGTGGACCGGGCGATCCACGACCTGCTGGGCGATCACGCCGTCATCCCGATCGGCGAGGTCGCGGGCTTCTCGGGCGTCATGCCGACGGAGCCGGTCGTCGCGGACAGCGGCGCCCACTTCGAGTCGGGGGCGAGCGAAGGGGTCGTCGTCGTCCTGCCGGCGGCCCAGACGGTCGCCCGGCGCGTCGACCGGCCCGAAGGGGGCCGGGTCCGCCGGCTGCTGCGGTCCACGCTCCCCGCCGGCGTGCGTCGCACCCTGCGGTCGGCGCTCGCCGGCCCCCGCCGCTGACGCGGGCGAGGGGCCGGGAGGGCTTCAGTACGAATCCTCGTCGTCGTCGAGCCCGGGGCCGCTCGACGGCGACGTCCCGTTCGTCCCGTCGATCGCCGGGCCGACCGGCCGCCCGGGGATGGCGTACGACTCGTCGATCCAGCGGCCCAGGTCGACGAGCCGGCACCGCTCGGAGCAGAAGGGGAACGTCGGCAGATCCTCGACGCGATCGACCTCGAAGGCCTTCGAACAGATCGGGCAACGCCCCCGGATCATGAGGCCGACCCGCCGCCCGACGGGGCCGATGGGGCGGGCGAGGGCGACGAGGACGCCGCCTTGGACGAGTCGCCGGACGACGCGGCCTTGGCGGACGTGTCGGCCTTCGCGGCCTGCTTGTAGGAGTCGCTGCGGTAGTCGGTCTGGTAGAAGCCGGACCCCTTGAACAGGATGGCGGCGCCGGGGCCGATCTTGCGCCTGAGGCTGGGCTTCGCGCAGCCGGGGCAGTCGGTCTGGGGGTCCGCCTTGATGGATTCGAACGCCTCGAATTCGTGGCCGCAGGCGTCGCAGACGTAGTCGTAGGTCGGCATGGTTTCCTCCGGTCGCGTCGATCGATCGGGTCGGGGCGCGTCAGGCCTTGACCGAGACGGCGACCTTGGTGGGCCTGAGGACGCGGTCGTGGATCTTGTAGCCCTTGCCCAGCTCGGCGACGACGGTCCCCTCGGGGGCGTCGGCGGTGGGCTGGCGCATCAGGGCCTCGTGGAAGTTGGGGTCGAACGGCTGGCCGAGGGCCTCGATCGGCTCGACGCCGTACTTGGCCAACACGGCGAGGAACTGCTTGTGGACGAGGTCCAGCCCGGAGGCCACCCCTTCCTGGCCGGATGCCAGCAGCGCCTCGGCGGCGCGATCCAGGTTGTCCAGCACGTCGAGCAGGTCGCGGCCGAGGTCGCCGATGGCGTAGAGGCGGTCGGACTCGGCCTGCTGCTTCGATCGCTTCTGGTAGTTGATGAACTCGGCGCGGGCGCGGAGGGCCTGCTCGCGGGCCTCGTCGCGCTCCTTGGTCACGGCGACGAGGTCGGCGTCCTCGGCGGCGTCCGGGGCGGCCCCGGCGTTCGGCGGAGTCTCGGTCTCGGGGCGGTCATCCTGGGGCATGGCGTGGTCTCCCGGCGGCGCGGGCGCGTCAGGCGTTGACGCGGTCCTCGGGCTCGTCCTCTTCGGTGAAGTAGTCGCGGAGCCTCTCGAAGAAGCTCTTCCGGCGCGGGCTGACCTGCTCGTGCTCGGTCTCGGCGAACTCGCGGAGCAGCTCCTCCTGGCGGGGGGTGAGCTGCCGGGGGGTCTCGACGACGACCTCGACGATCTCGTCGCCCCGCCCCCGGCCGGAGATGTCGGGCATGCCGCGGCCCTTCAGGCGGACGTGGTCGCCGCTCTGGGCGCCGCGGGGGACCTGGATCTTCTCCGGGCCGTCGAGCGTGGGGACCTCGACCTCGGCGCCGAGGGCGGCCTGCGCGAAGCCGATCGGCACCTGGCAGTGTAGGTCGTTGCGGCGGCGTTCGAAGAACTCGTGCTTGCGCACGAGGATCTGGATCTGGAGGTTCCCGCGCGGGGCGCCGACGTCCCCCAGCTCCCCCTGGCCGCGGAGCTGCAGCCGCATGTTGGTCTCGACGCCGGGGGGGACGTCCACGCGGAGCCTGGCCCGCTGGGGGACGCGGCCGGCGCCGTGGCAGGACGGGCAGGGGTCGGTCACCTTGACCCCCTCGCCGCCGCACGACGGGCAGGCGGTGGCGACCTGGAAGAACCCGCGCGTCTGGACGACCTGGCCCCGGCCGCCGCAGTAGTTGCAGGTGACCGCGACGGTCCCCTTGCGGGCCCCGGAGCCCCGGCACTCGCCGCAGAACTCCTGGCGGTCGACCTCGATCTCCCGGGTCGCGCCCCGGGCCGCCTCGGCGAGCGAGATCTCCAGGCGCATCAGCAGGTCCGGCCCCTGGCGGGGCCCGCGACGCCCGCCGCCGCCGCCGAACAGGTCGCCCAGCAGGCCGCCGCCGAAGATGTCGCCGAAGGTCGACATGATGTCGTCGGCCGAGCGGAAGTCGTGGAACGCCGAGCCGTCGAGCCCGGCGTGGCCGTAGCGGTCGTACCGCTGCCGCTTCTGCTCGTCCGAGAGGACGTCGTAGGCCTCGGCGGCCTCGCGGAACTTCCGCTCGGCCTCCTTGTCGCCCGGGTTGCGGTCGGGGTGATACTTCAGCGCCATCTGGCGGTAGGCGCGCTTGATCTCGTCGCCCGCCGCGCCGCGCTGGATCTCCAGGACTTCGTACAGGTCGCGTTTCGTGGTCGCCATCGGGGCGGGGTCTCGGCGGGTCGGGGGGGGCCCGGGACGCCTCGCGGGGGGCCCCCTCGGGCCGCGCGGGTTCCCCTGTCCAGGATCAAAATCTTAGCATACGGGACGGCGTGCTCCCAGGCGGATCGCCGCCCCCCGCCCGGTCGGGCCCGGCGATGGACGGCGAAGGGCCGGGCCGGCGCCCGGGAAGGGCCGCCGGCCCGGCCCCTGGGGTCGCGACGGCCTCGGCCACATCGGACCGAGCCCTCGACGCGGGCGCCCTTGGCCTCGTCATCCTTGATGTTGGTGATGAGGGCCTCGGTCGTCAGCAGGAGCCCGGCGATCGACGCGGCGTTCTGCAGCGCGGTGCGGGTGACCTTGGTCGGGTCGATCACGCCGGCCTCGAACATGTCGACGATCTCGCCGGAGTCGGCGTTGTAGCCCTTGGAGCCGCCGGCGGCCTTGACGTCGTCGGCGACGACGGAGCCGTCGCGGCCGGCGTTCTCGGCGATGTACCGGACGGGCTCCTCCAGGCCGCGGAGGACGATCCGCGCCCCGAGCTTCTCGTCCCCTTCCAGCTCGCCGATCAGGGCCTCGACGGCCGGGATCGTCCGCAGGAGGGCCGTGCCGCCGCCGGGGACGATCCCCTCCTCGGCCGCCGCGCGGGTGGCGTGCAGCGCGTCCTCGATGCGCGCCTTGGTCTGCTTCATGTCGGCCTCGGTCGGGGCGCCGACGCGGATCAGGGCGACGCCCCCGGAGAGCTTCGCCAGCCGCTCCTGGAACTTCTCCCGGTCGTACTCGCTGTCGGTCTCCTCGATCTGGCGGCGGAGCTGGTCGATCCGGCGCTGGATCTCCTCGCGCTTGCCGGCGCCCTGGATGATCGTGGCGCTGTCCTTGTCGACCTTCACCTGGCGGGCCTGGCCGAGCTGGTTGAGCTGGAGGTTCTCCAGCTTCAGCCCGAGGTCCTCGCTGACGACCGTGCCGCCGGTGAGGACGGCCATGTCGCCCAGCATCGCCTTGCGGCGGTCGCCGAAGCCCGGCGCCTTCACCGCGGCGATGTTCAGGATGCCGCGGAGCTTGTTGACGACCAGGGCCGCCAGCGCCTCGCCCTCGACGTCCTCGGCCACGATCAGCAGCGGCTTGCCCGACTGCGCCACCTTCTCCAGCAGCGGGATCAGCTCGCGGAGGCCGCTGATCTTCTTCTCGTGCAGGAGGATGTAGGCGTCCTCGAAGATCACCTCCATCGTGGTCGGGGAGGTGACGAAGTAGGGGCTCAGGTACCCCTTGTCGAACTGCATCCCCTCGACGAACTCGAGGGTGGTGCTGGCGGTCTTGCCCTCCTCGACGGTGATGACGCCGTCGCGGCCGACCTTCTCCACCGCGTCGGCCAGCATCCGGCCGACCTCGGGGTCGTTGTTGGCGGAGACGGCGCCGACCTGGGCGATCTCCTCCTTCTTGGAGACCGGCCGGGAGACCTTCTCGCCCAGCTCGGCGACGGCCGCCGCGACGGCCTTGTCGATCCCGCGCCGCAGCGCCGTCGGGTTGGCGCCGGCGGTGACGTTCTTCAGCCCCTCGCGGTACAGCGCGCGGGCCAGGATGGTCGCGGTGGTGGTGCCGTCGCCGGCGACGTCGGACGTCTTCGACGCGACGACGTTGACCAGCTTGGCGCCCATGTTCTCGAACGGATCCTTCAGCTCGATCTCCTTGGAGACCGTCACGCCGTCCTTGGTGACCAGCGGGCCGCCGAAGGACTTGCTGAGGATCACGTTCCGGCCGGTGGGCCCGAGGGTCGAGCCCACGGCCTTGGCCAGGACGTCGACGCCTTCCAGCAGCTTGCGGCGGGCGGCGTCGGAGAAGAGCAGTTGCTTCGCCACGGGTATCAGGCTCCTCGCACGAGGTTGTCGGTCAGAATCGCTTCGACGCGGCCCGGCCTCACTTCACGACCTTGGCCAGGATGTCGGACTCGCGGAGGATCTTGACCTCCTCCCCCTCGACCTTGATCTCGGTCCCCGAATACTTGCCGAAGAGGACCTCGTCCCCCACCGCCACGCCGATCGGGCTGCGCTCGCCGGAGTCCAGCAGCTTGCCGGGGCCCACGG
Organism: Paludisphaera sp.; assembly: GCF_037189885.1. NCBI lineage: Bacteria > Pseudomonadati > Planctomycetota > Planctomycetia > Isosphaerales > Isosphaeraceae > Paludisphaera > Paludisphaera sp. Next base: position 14,223 of record NZ_JBBCIR010000089.1, on the reverse strand, counting down.
CGAGGACCTCGCCGCGCTGGGGCTTCTCCTTGGCGGTGTCCGGCAGGACGATGCCGCCGGCCGTCTTGGCCTCGGCCTCGATCTGCTTGATCACGACGCGGTCTTCCAGGGGGCGAATCGTCAGCTTGGCCATTTCCGTTCCCTTCCCTCTCGTCTTCGTCTTCTCGGATGATCGAATCGGTGTTCGTGGATTGATCTGGTCGGCCGGCGGGCGCGGCCCCCCTCGCGATCGGGGGGCCGGGCGGCGCGTCGCGGGGACGCGCTCACATCATGCCCATGCCGCCCATGCCGCCCATCCCGCCCATGCCGCCCATCGGGTCCATGCCGCCGCCGTGGTGGTGGTGGTCATGGCCGCCGCCGGCCTCCTTCTTCTTCGGGGGCTCGGCGATCATGCACTCGGTCGTCAGCAGCAGGCCGGCGACGGAGGCGGCGTTCTGCAGCGCGGTGCGGGTGACCTTCGCGGGGTCGACGACGCCGGCGGCCAGCAGGTCGCCCCACGCGCCGGCCTCGGCGTTGTAGCCGTAGTTCGCGTCGGTCGACTTCTTGACCCGGTTGACCACCACGGCCCCGTCGATGTCGGCGTTCTCGGCGATCGAGCGGGCGGGCTGCTCGGCGGCGCGGCGGACCAGGTCGATGCCGAACTGCTCGTCCCCTTCCCCCTTGAGGTCGGCGACGGCCGCGGAGGCGCGGATCAGGGCGGTGCCGCCGCCGGCGACGACCCCCTCCTCGATCGCGGCGCGGGTGGCGTGCAGGGCGTCCTCGACGAGGGCCTTGCGCTCCTTCATCTCGGTCTCGGTGGCGGCCCCGACGTTGATCTGGGCGATGCCGCCGGCGAGCTTGGCGAGACGCTCCTGGAGCTTCTCCTTGTCGTACTCGCTGTCGGTCGAGCCGATCTCGCGGCGGATGGCGTCGGCGCGGCCCTTGATGGCCTCGCCGGTCCCGGCGCCCTCGACGATCGTCGTCGCCTCGCTGGTCAGCGTCACCTTGCGGGCGCGGCCCAGGTCGGAGAGCTGCACGCCGTCGAGGTCGACGCCCAGATCCTTGAAGATCGCCTTGCCGCCGGTGAGGACCGCGATGTCCTCCAGCATGGCCTTGCGGCGGTCGCCGTAGCCCGGCGCCTTCACGGCCGCGACCTTCAGGATGCCGCGCAGCTTGTTGACGACCAGGGTCGCCAGCGCCTCGCCCTCGATGTCCTCGGCGATGATCAGCAGCGGCTTGTTGGCCTTGGCGATCTTCTCGAGCACCGGGATCAGCTTGGTGGGGGAGCTGATCTTCTCCTCGTGGATCAGCAGGTAGACGTCCTCGAGGACGACCTCCATGCGGTCCTGATCGGTGACGAAGTGGGGGCTCAGGTAGCCGCGGTCGAACTGCATGCCCTCGACGACGTCGACGGTCGTCTCCAGGCCCTTGGCCTCCTCGACGGTGATCACGCCGTCGGTGCCAACCTTCTCGAAGGCGTCGGCCAGCTTCTCGCCGATCGACATGTCGTTGTTGGCGGCGATCGCGGCGACCTCGGCGATCTCCTTCTTGCCGCTGATCTTCTTCGACTGCGACTTGACGTTCTCGACGATGGCCGCGACGGCCTTGTCGATCCCGCGCTTGACGGCCATCGGGTCGGCGCCGCCGGCCAGGGCCTTCAGCCCCTCGCGGAAGATGGCCTCGGCCAGCACGGTGGCGGTCGTCGTCCCGTCGCCGGCGGCGTCGGAGGTCTTCGAGGCCGCCTCCTTCACGAGCTGCGCGCCCATGTTCTCATAGGGGTCGGTCAGCTCGATCTCCTCGGCCACCGAGACGCCGTCCTTGGTCACCGTGGGGGCGCCCCACCCCTTGTCGATGACGGCGTTGCGGCCCCGCGGCCCCAGGGTGCTGCGCACCGCGCGGGCCAGCTTGCCGACGCCGGCGGCCAGCTTCTGCCGGGCCTCTTCATCGTATGCCAGGATCTTCGACACGTTCATCCTCCCAGTCCACGTCTCGATCGCGACGGCCGTGGGCGCTGGCCCGGCTCGCCGCGGGAGGCCGTGCCAATAACGGCCCCCGGAGTGATTCAATCGCCCCTAAATGCAAGTCGCGTACCGAAGCCTATATTGCAACCCAAAGTCATAACTCAAACAGACTTACGACCCGACCGACATTCCCCGAATTCGGCCTGGGCTGCCGTTTTGACAGGGACGGCCGAAATGGCGAGGGGGCCGGCGGGAGGTTGCGGGGCCCTCCCCTCTCCTCTACGATCGGTGCCGCCGGGGGCGTCCCCGGCGAGCGACGGCGACGGATCGGGAGGCGACGACGTGTTATCACGAGCATGGGCGGCGTTCGGATGTCTGGCGATGGTCGCCCTCGCGGCGACGGGCGCGCGCGGGGACGACCCGCTCGCCGGCGCCTCGGAGGTCGTGAAGCTGTGGCCCGACGGGGCCCCGGGCGCGAAGGGGACCGACCCGGTGAAGGACGTCCCGACGCTCTCCGTCTTCCTGCCCGCGCCGGACGCGGCGACCGGCGCGGCGGTGGTGGTCTGCCCCGGCGGCGGCTACGGCGGGCTGGCGATCGACCACGAGGGGAAGCAGGTCGCCGAGTGGTTGAACTCGATCGGCGTGGCGGCCTTCGTGCTCAAATACCGGCTCGCCCCGGCGTATCGCGAGCCGGCCATGCTCCACGACGTCAATCGGGCGGTCCGCGTGGCCCGCGCGGGGGCGTCGAAGTGGGGCGTCGACCCGGATCGGATCGGGCTGATGGGCTTCTCGGCCGGCGGGCACCTGGCCTCGACCGGCGGGACGCAATTCGACGCCGGCAAGCCCGACGCCGACGACCCGATCGAGCGCGTCAGCTCGCGCCCGGATCGGCTGATCCTGGTCTATCCGGTGATCGTGATGTCGGAGCCTTACACGCACAAGGGCTCGGCGCGTAATCTCCTGGGGGAGAACCCCTCGGACGAGCTGGTGAAGTCGTACTCCAGCGACCTGCGCGTGACGCCCGAGACGCCGCCGACGTTCCTGGCCCACACCAACGCCGACGCCGCCGTGGTCCCCGAGAACAGCCTGCTGTTCGCCCTGGCGCTGCGGAAGGCGGGCGTGCCGCTGGAGCTGCACGTCTTCGAGAAGGGCCAGCACGGGCTGGGGCTGGGGACCGGCTCCAGGCAGCACAACATCGGCCCGGAGCCCGGCTTCATGGCCTGGCCGAAGCTCTGCGAGACCTGGCTGAAGGGCCAGGGCTTCCTGGACGGGAAGCCCGCTCAGTCCCCCTGAGGCGGCCCCTCGGCGCGGGCGGTCGGCGCGAGGGCCGGCCGCGCCGCCAGGGCGCGGAAGGCCGCTTCCACCGCCTCGGGCCGGGCCTGGGCCGTCTCCAGACGCCCCGGGTCGAGCAGGAGGGCCAACTCCGCCGGGACGCCCCGCTCGTCGCCGGCGGGGATGTCGATCATCGCGAACGACCACGCGATCGGGTAGCCCGCCAGGGTCGTCGCCTTCACGTGGAGCGGGCCGTCGACGATCGCCGGGGGCTCCAGCTCGCGGACCACCGGCGACGCGCCGCCGACGGCCGGCTTGCAGGCGAGGAAGCGGAGCCGATCCGACCCCGGCTCGACCATCAGCGCGTACATGACGTCGACGGTCTCGTGCTCGTCCCCGACCAGGCACGTCGTCGGCGCCCGCAGCAGGGCGAACGCGGGCGTGGCCGCCGCGAGTTCGACCCGGCCTAGCTCGCGCGAGCCGGCCGCCAGGATGAGCCGCTCCTTGGCCGACCATTCGCCCGAATCGTCGCCGACGTTCGTCGCGGAGACGATCACGTCCCCCGCGTCGGGCCCCCGCCCGACGACCGGGGCGGAGAGGCCCACCCCCACCCGTCGCAGCCTCCCCCCCGACACGTCCGCAAGGATCACCAGCCGGATCCGGCGCGCCGTCGCGTGAGACTCGGGCGAGACGGTGTCGATCGCCCCCGTGGCCAGCATGGGGATCGACTTGAACGCCACGTGGGTCCAGCCGGCCGGCGGCGCGTCGTCCCGGAACCGCTCGCCGGGGGCGAGCCGCGCCAGCTCCGGCGGCACGGCGTCCGTGGAGGCCGTCGGTGCCGTCGCCGCCCGGGGACGCGACTCCTGCCGCTGGGAGGCCCCGATCGTCATCAACGGGATCGCGGCCAGCAGCAGGACGGCCCCGCGCCAGAAGACTCCCCTGGGGTTGGTGGTCAATACGCTCACGAACAGCCTCCGCGCCCCGGTTCTCGATCGTCGTGGCCATGGTCCCCGATCCCGCCTGGGCGGGCAACGCGAAGTTTCGACGTCCGGGGGCCACGCATGTCTGCTTTTAGCCTCGATTCCGACGCGGCGAAGCCAGGGGGAAGGTCAACCCAGTTTCCGCCGTCGACTCATCTTGATTTTATGCGCATCCGGCGCCGACGCGCCGGGATTCGTCCGACTCCAAAGGGCGAGCTGGCAAAATGTGATGACTTTACCGCTTGCGCGGCCTGGATTCACCGCGAGCCGACCGGGACCGGTCCTCCCGCGAGGGGAGGCGTCATATCCGGGGAAGCGATGACGAAACGGCGTCGCCCCGGTCGGGAAGAAGGGGAGGCACGGGGAATCCCGCCCGAATCGTTCGCGTTCGAAACGACGACGCCCGCCGGCGGGGCCGGGGGGCGTCGCGTCGGGCAATCGCGGCGGTGGGCGTCAGGCGGGCTTGGAGGCCAGGAGCTGACGCAGGACGTAATGGAGGATGCCGCCGTTCTCGTAGTAGTGGACTTCCTGCGGGGTGTCGATCCGGACGTGGGCCGGGAAGCGGACGGAGGTGCCGTCGGCCCGCTCGGCGACGACGTTCACGCACTTCGCGACGGCGATCCGCTCGCAATCGCAGCCGGACTCGTCCTCGATCCGGTAGACTTCCTCGCCGGTGAGGCCCAGCGACTCGGCGCTGGAGCCGGCCTCGAACTGGAGGGGGACGATGCCCATGCCGACGAGGTTCGAGCGGTGGATGCGCTCGTAGCTCTCGGCGATGACGGCGGAGATGCCCAGCAGCTTCGGCCCCTTGGCGGCCCAGTCGCGCGAGGAGCCCGAGCCGTATTCCTTGCCGGCCAGGATGATGAGCGGCGTCCCCTCGGCCTGGTACTTGGCCGAGGCGTCGTAGATGCTCATGACCTCGCCGTCGGGGAGGTGGCGGGTCCAGCCCCCCTCGGTGCCGGGGGCAAGCTTGTTCCGCAGCCGGATGTTGGCGAACGTCCCGCGGACCATGACCTCATGGTTCCCCCGGCGCGAGCCGTAGGAGTTGAAGTCGGCCGGCTTGACGCCGTGCGAGATCAGGTAGAGCCCGGCGGGGGAATCGGCCTTGATGGAGCCGGCGGGGGAGATGTGGTCGGTCGTGATGCTGTCGCCCAGGAACGCCAGGACGCGGGCCCCGCGGATCGGCGGCGGCGCGGTCGGCTGGCGCTGCATCCCCTCGAAGTACGGGGGGTGCTTGACGTAGGTGGAGTCTTCCTCCCAGGCGAACGAGTCCCCCGCGGGCGTGGGGAGTTCCCGCCACTGCGGCCCGCCGTCGTAGACCGCCTCGTACTGCTCGCGGAACTGCTCGGTGTTCACCGACGCCGCCACGACGTCCTGGATCTCCTTCTGGGTCGGCCAGACGTCCTTGAGGAAGACGGGCTTGCCCGCCTTGTCGTGGCCGAGCGGCTCCGAGGCCGGGTCGAAGTCCATCCGCCCGGCGAGGGCGTAGGCGACGACCAGCGGCGGCGAGGCCAGGTAGTTCGCCCGGACGTCGGCGTTGATGCGGCCCTCGAAGTTGCGGTTGCCGCTCAGGACGGCGACGGCGACGAGATCCTTCTGGTGGATCGCCTCGCTGATCTCCGACGGCAGCGGCCCGGAGTTGCCGATGCACGTCGTGCAGCCGTAGCCGACCGTGTTGAACCGCAGCTGGTCCAGGTACTTGTCCAGTCCGGCGGCCTGGAGGTACTCGGTGACCACCTTCGAGCCGGGGGCGAGGCTCGCCTTGACCCACGGCTGGGTCTCCAGCCCATGCTCGACGGCCTTCTTCGCGACCAGCCCGGCGGCCAGCATGACCGAGGGGTTGGACGTGTTCGTGCAGCTCGTGATCGCGGCGATCACGACCGAGCCGTCCTTCACCTGGGAGGCGACGGCCGGCGTCGACCCGGCCTCGATGATCCCCGTCTTCCCCTTCGCCGGCCGGGCGGCCTGCATGTCCTTGAGGGCGGCGGCGAAGGCCGGCTTGGACTCGCGCAGCGGGATCCGGTCCTGCGGCCGTCGCGGGCCGGCGATGCTCGGCTCGACGGTCGCCAGGTCCAGCTCCAGCGAGTCGGTGAAGATCGGCTCCGGGGTGCCCTCGTCGTGGAACATCCCCTGCGCCTTGTAGTACTCCTCGACCAGCCGGATCGCCTCCTCCGGGCGGTTGGAGAGCCGGAGGTAGCGGAGGGCCTCGGCGTCCACGGGGAAGATGCCGCAGGTCGCCCCGTATTCGGGGGCCATGTTGCCGATGGTCGCGCGGTCGGCCAGCGGGAGGTTGGCCAGGCCGGGGCCGTAGAACTCGACGAACTTGCCGACGACCCCCTTCGAGCGGAGCATCTGGGTGACGGTCAGCACCAGGTCGGTCGCCGTCGCCCCCTCGGGGAGCTTGCCGACGAGCCGGAAGCCGACCACCTGGGGGATCAGCATGGAGACCGGCTGGCCGAGCATGGCCGCCTCGGCCTCGATCCCGCCGACGCCCCAGCCCAGGACGCCCAGGCCGTTGATCATCGTCGTGTGCGAGTCGGTGCCGACCAGCGTGTCGGGGTAGGCCGTCGGCCCCCCCTCGGACTTGTCGTCCACGAACACCACGCGGGCCAGGTACTCCAGGTTCACCTGGTGGACGATGCCCGTGGCCGGCGGGACCACCTTGAAGTTGTCGAAGGCGTTCTGCCCCCAGCGGAGGAAGGCGTAGCGCTCGCGGTTGCGCTCGAACTCCTTCTCGGCGTTGAACAGCAGGGCGCGGGGGCTGCCCGCCTCGTCGACCTGGACGGAGTGGTCGATGACCAGCTCGACCGGCTGGAGCGGGTTGATCTTGCGGGGGTCGCCGCCGAGCGCCTTGACGGCGTCGCGCATGGCGGCCAGGTCGACCACGGCGGGGACGCCGGTGAAGTCCTGCAGCAGCACGCGGCTGGGCCGGAAGGCGATCTCGCGGTCGGGGACGGCCTTGGGATCCCACTTGGCCAGCGCGCGAACGTCGTCCGCCGTGACGGTCGACCCGTCCTCGTAGCGCAACAAATTCTCCAGCAGCACCTTCAGCGAGAACGGCAGCCGGGAGACGTCGAGGCCGTGATCGGCCAGCGCGCCCAGGCGATAGTACTGATAGGTCCGGCCGTCGACCGACAACGACGCCAGGGCGCCGAACGACTTGGACATCTCCCGTCCCTTCGAAATATCTTCAGGGAGGCGCCGGTCCGATCCGGGACCGGCCCTCGGTCACTTGGGGGCGCCCGGCGAGGCGGCCGGGGGGAGTGGCGCCGGCGGCCGCGGCCTCGCCTTCGGGATCATCCGACGAATTGTATGGGAAGCGGGCCCGGGACTAAACCCAGTTCCGCCCCCCGGTCCAGGAACAGCTGGACGGCCTTGCGGCCCTCCGGCCCGTAGTCGACCGTCCGCTGGTTGACGTACATCCCGACGAACCGGTCGGCCAGGGCGGGGTCCAGGTCGCGGGCGTAGGTCAACGCGTACGCGAGCGCCTCCTCGCGGTGGTCCAGGGCGTACTCGATGCTCCGCCTGACGAGCCGGGCGATCCTGGCGATCAGCTCCTCGCCCAGGTCCTTGCGGACCACGTTGCCCCCCAGCGGCAGCGGCAGGCCGCCGGTCTGCTCGTTCCACCAGACCCCCAGGTCGAGGACCTGGTGGAGCCCCTTGTCCTGGTAGTAGAGCTGCCCCTCGTGGATGATGACCCCCGCGGCGACCTCGCCGGAGAGGACGGCCGGCAGGACGGCGTTGAAGTCCATCTGGACGACCGGCGTGTCCTTCCCCAGCGCCAGCCGCAGGGCCAGGTACGCCGACGTCATCGTCCCCGGGACGGCGATGGTCTCCCCCTTGAGCTGCTCGACGGTCATCGGCTCTCGGGTGACGATCTTGGGGCCGTAGCCCTCCCCCATGCTCGCGCCGGAGGAGAGCAGCGCGTACTTGTCGGCGACGTACGCGAAGGCGTGGATGCTGACCGCGGAGACCTCCAGCTCGCCCGCGAGGGCCCGCTTGTTGAGCGTCTGGATGTCCTCGAGCTGGTGGACGAACCGGAGCCCGCCGGTGTCGATCTTGTCGTTGGTCAGCGCGTGGAACATGAAGGCGTCGTCGGAGTCGGGGCTGTGGCCGACCCGGATGATCGTCTCGCCGGTGCTCATCGAAGGACCTTTCATCGGGAGGGCGCGGGCGCCCTGGAAAACACGCCGGCCCCGGGGAGCCTGAACGGCGCCCGGGGCTGGCGGGAAGACGGTCGATGATATCACGAAACGGGCGCGGGATCAGCCCCCGGGCCGGGTGGCGGGGGCGTCCGACGCCCTCGGCTGGGACGGCGGCGGGGCCGAGGAGACCTCGCCGGCGCCGACGCCCAGCATCTCGATGGCGTCGAACGGGTCGACGGTGTTGTCGGCCTCGGCGGCGGCCAGCAGGTCCTTGAACGGGAAGACGTCGGGGACCGGCTCGCCCAGCTGCCGCAGGACGCGGACGTAGCGCTTGACGACCAGGCCCGTGTCCTTCCGGCTCAGGTCGTCGTCGCGATAGGTCGGGAACCCCTTGAGGTTCTCGTCCCAGATGGCGAGCCCCTCGCGGAACTTCTCGGCGGCCGTGGCGAAGTCGCCCGTCTTGTACGCCTTGGTCCCCTCGTAGAACGACTGCCGCGCCGCGACCCCCTCGGAGGTCATCTCGGCCTGCGCCCGCTCCTTCCAGTAGCGGTAGTTCATCTGGCTGGCCCAGCGGTCGGTCCAGTACTGGGCGTTCTCGGGGAGGGTCTTGAACTTCTCCGGGTTGGTGGCGTCGTCCAGGTAGACCTCGTCCTTGACGTACTCGCCGTCGCGCAGGACGACGTTGTGCGACATGAACTTGTGCTGGCCGAACTTGATCCACTCGCGCAGCGCCTTGGCCCACTCGTTCTTGGCGACCTCGCCGAACGTCGCCTCCACGCCGGCGATGCTCATCTTCTCGAGCGCCGCGGCGTAGTGCGTCTGCGCGTGCGCCGGCATCGAGCGGAACGCGATGTCGTCGGCCCGCCCCTTGCGCTGGGGGGTCGGGTCGATGTAGGTGATGTCGCTGGAGGTGCCGCCGCCGACGCGGGCGCCCCCCTCGTCGACGAGGCTCACGGCGCGGCTGAACCAGCCGTAGCCCAGCTGGAAGTTGTCGTTGCGGACGACGTCGCGCCGCTCCTCCGGGTCGTAGTACGTCTTGAAGCCCTCGTCCTCGTCGTCGCGGAAGAGGCGGCGGAGGATGATCGACTCGTCGGAGAAGCCCAGCTTGTGGTAGTAGAACCAGGCCGTGTCCCAGATCAGGTCGGGCGAGCGCTGGTTGTTGCGCACGCCCTCCTGGACGAACTTGATCCCCTGCTTGATCCAGTCGTACTTGTCCTCCGGCGCGTCCCACTCGACGGAGACGTTGTAGGCCAGGTTCCAGCCCTGGAACGTCCAGATCGAGAGGAAGTGGGGCTGGAGCTTGGTGATCAGGTCGACGGTCGCCTTCAGGCGGTCCCAGTCGTGGTTCTTCTTGTGGTCCTCGGCCTGGATCCACAGGTAGTTGGCGACGATGCCGCGGAACCCGCCCAGGAGGAACAGCTTCATCATGAAGCTGCCCGAGTCGATCTGGCCGATGGCCGCCTCGCCGAGGTCCTTCTCGACCTTGATCCGGTTGACCCGGGCGGTCGCCGGGACCATCGCCACCAGCAGGGCGACGATGACGATCCCGTAGACCATCTTCTTCGTCTGGTTGGTCGGCCTCATGCGGCCACCTCGCGATTCTTGAGGATGAAGTATCCGGCGATGGAGAACGGCAGGGCGTAGGCCAGGGCCAGGAGCGTGTTGCCGAGCATGTGCCGCCAGCCGACCGCGAAGCCGTCGGCGACGGTGTTGGTCACGTCCAGCACCTGGAAGTTCGGGACGATGTAGACCAGCATCGACATGATCGGCATCACCAGCGAGTCGAGCGTCTTGGCGACGACCACGCCGGCGGTCGGCGCCAGCTCCGACATCTGGTTGTCGTGCGTCACCAGCCGGATCAGCGACTCGAACGGCCCGCCGCCCAGGACGGCCTGCCGGGTGAAGTCGATCAGGAAGCCGAAGGCCAATTGCCCGGCGATGAAGAAGGCGATCGTCGTCAGGAGCGCCACCGGCCAGCTCAGGAAGGTGCCGGCGAAGACGCCGATGGCCGTCAGCACCATGGCCTGCAGCCAGATGCCGAAGAGGCCCTTCATGTAGTTCCAGCCGAAGTCGCCGTTGTCCGCCAGCAGGTACAGGTCGCTCTCGGCCATGCCGAGGTACTGCGTCGGGCTCATGCAGCGGACGTCGATCCGCAGCGAGCCCATGCAGCCGACGAGGACCGACGGCTGGATCAGCAGGCGGTTGGTGTAGTACTCGCGGACGGGGAAGACGTCCTGGAACTTCGAGCCGGCGGCCTCGTTGGTCAGCTCGATGTCGGCGTAGACCGGCTTGCCGACCTCGCCCTTCGTCGTCCGGTAGATGTTGAAGGTCATCTCGATCCGCAGCGGGGGCGCGTGCAGGGCCTCGGCCCCGGCCTCGTCGCCGGCCTCCTCCAGCTCCGCGGCGCGGGCCGAGACCGCCTCGAACGACGCCCGGGCCTTGTCGAGGTCCCCCTTCCAGCGGGCGATCGACGCGTCGAGCTGGGAGGACCGCGACGGGGTGAGGTCCGGCTGCGACTTCTCGCGCTCCAGCGCGGCGAGCTGGGCCTGGATCTCGAAGACCCGGTTCTCCTCCCCTTCCACGGTGCCGAGGGGGAGGAACTGGGAGACGTCGATGCGACGGTCGAGGATCACCGGCCGGTTCGGCGGCGAGAACGGGTCGGGGACCATGCCGTAGCGCCAGATCGCGGCGGCCGGGGTGGCGCCCTCGATGTGGCTGCGCGGCTCCTTCATCGACTGCTCCTGGCCGACGTCGATCCCCATCGCGTGGGGGTCGCCCTTCGAGTCCAGGAACGACAGCGAGCCCTTCACCGGCACCCGCGCCGCCATCCGCGAGCGGAGCTGCTCGGCCTGCTCGGAGTACTGGTTCGCCTCCCGCTCGCGGCCGTCGGACCGGGCCCGGTCGGACAGGGCCTCGATGCGGGTGATCTCCCCCATCACCGTCCGCCACAGGTAGGTCAGGCTGATCCCGCCGAACAGGGCCACCAGCACCGTCACCAGGGCCATGTAGCCCAGCATCCGGCCCCAGACCACCTCCAGCCGCCGCACCGGCTTGGTGACGACGGTGTAGATCGTCTGCTGCTGGATGTCCGTCGGCAGGCTGATCGGCGTGAGGATCGTCACCATCGCCGTCAGCAGCAAGGAGCACAGCAGCGTCAGCGTGCCGACGTACAGCCGGCCCATCTCGGCCGCCCGCGGCGGCTGGAGGAACCAGTGGGTGAACGCCAGGACCATGCCGAAGACGATCAGCACCACCCACGGCGCCCACATCTTCCGGTTCGACTCGTACAGCGTCACCCGGGCGATCGCCGAGAGCCGTCGCGCCCGCACGGCGAACAGCTCGCCGACCAGCAGCGAGAGGACGCGCGCCAGGACGACGTAGCCCATGAAGGTCACGCCCAGCCGCGTCCCGTGGACGACGCCGTCGCGCCAGGACATCTCCGGCATGTCGGGGAGCCGGTGGAACATCCCGAGCTGGATCATCCCCACGCCGGCGCCCACGCCGAGCGCCAGGGCCAGCGCCATGCCGACCAGCGTCAGCTTGTCGGCCGGCCGGCCGAACGGCCCGATGGTCTTCCAGACGCCGACCAGAGCCCAGGTCGCCAGCGAGAGCACCGCGACGTAGCTCATCAGGCTCGGCAGCGGCAGCCCGGCGATCGTCACGGGCTTGATCCAGCCCTCGGTCTGGATCACCTGCACGAAGACCGTCAGCGGGATCAGCGCCAGCGCCAGCAGGCCGAGGTAGTCATACCAGCGGCCGACGCCGACGAAGCGCTCCTTGACGGCCGTGACGACCCACGAGCCGACCCAGCCGACCAGCGCGACCAGGCCGATGATCTTGGCCCAGGTCAGCAGGGCGCCGAGCAGCCCGGGGATGGCCACCGAGGTGTCGCCGGCCAGGTAAAGCCACAAGAGGGCGTTTTGCGCGGCCTGCGAGGCCGGGGGCGAGGCTGTCTCCGCCTGCGCCCAGAGAAGGGGCGGGATCAGGAACGCGGGCATCGGTGGGGTGGCTCCTCGGCGGCGGGCGCCTCGCGCCCGATCGCCCGGCCGGCGCGCCGGGCGTCGCGATGATGAAGACGGGGATGAGTTCGATCGGATTCGGGATCGGACGACGTATCGGATCGGGTCGGGTCGGATCCGCCGCGCCGGGGCCGATCGGCGGCCGGCGCGACGCGGACGGCCCCGGGTCAGGAGGGCTGGCCGGCCTCGGCCGGGCGCGGGGCGTCGTCCGGCGCGACGACCTTGCGGCGGCCGGGGTGCAGCTCGCTCTCGCGGACGATCCGCAGGAACAGCTCCTCCAGCGTCGTCGTCGGGTGGTCGACCATCGCCTCGCCGCCGTGCCGGGCGACGACCTGGCGGATCTCCTCGAGCGCCTGCGGCGGCAGGTTCCGGGCCCGGATCTGGGTGACGTCCTGCACCGTCAGCAGGTCCGACACCTTCCCCAGCTCCTTCAGCTCGCCGCGGTGGAGGATGGCGATCCGGTCGCAGATGTCCTGCATGTCGGCCAGGAGGTGGCCGGAGAGGACGACCGTCTTCCCCTGCTCGCGGAGGTCGCGGATCAGCTCCTTGATCTCCGCCGTGCCGATCGGGTCGAGCCCGGAGGTCGGCTCGTCCAGCAGGATCAGCTCGGGGTTGTTGATCAGCGCCTGGGCCAGGCCGATCCGGCGCTGCATGCCCTTGGAGTACTCGCGGAGCTGGCGGTGCTTGGCGGCGGAGAGCCCCACCATGTCGATGAGCTGGCCGACCCGCCGGTTGCGCTCCGAGGCCGGCATCTTGAACAGCCGGCCGTAGAACTGGAGCGTCTCCTCGGCGTTGAGGAACTTGTAGAGGTACGACTCCTCCGGGAGGTAGCCGATCCGCTCGTTCTTGGAGACGTTCGTGGTCGGCTCGTTGAAGATCCGCGCCTCCCCCTCGGTGGGGAAGAGCAGGCCCAGCAGGAGCTTGATGGTCGTCGTCTTCCCGGAGCCGTTGGGGCCCAGGACGCCGAAGATCTCCCCGCGCCGCACCTGGAGGTCGAGGGCCTTGAGGGCCTGCACCTTGGGCCGGCCCCAGAAGTCGCGGTAAACCTTGGTCAGATTCCGCGTCTCGATGACGACGTCGCTCATGGAAGGAGGAGCCTCGGATGACGGGATGAAGGACTTTCGGAGAGCGCCCCGGCGGCGCCCGCGGCGGGCGACCTCGGCCGCTCCGCAGACGTTGTGGCGATCTTCGGAGGATACTCGATGGATGAAGGCGAAGTCCCGCCGGGCGGAGGATGTCGGCCCCCTCCCCACGCGCGTGGCGCGGGGGGGACGACTCGGCGAGTGGCCGCTCGGGGGTGCTACGACGCCGCCTCGCGCAAGGTTCGCGACCTTCTCGTCAAGGCCCTCGCCTTCCCCCGCGACCCGATCCAGGAAGATCGATCCTACAAGGAAGGTTGGGACCTTGGCAAGCATGCGAGGAAACGCCCCCACGGCGAGCCCGCGGAAGGATGGCGCGGGACCGCGCCCCGAGGGGGAGGCCGTCGCTCAACACGTCGATCAACTCACCCAGGCTGGCGGCGATCTCCGCCCCCGGCGGCGAGAGACCCTTCCTGTCGTCCATGGCTCGTCTCCGCGCGCTGGCCGACGACCGCTTCCCGAGAAAAATCGGAGATTCCTGAAATCCCGCCGCTCCCCGCCCTGACCATGCGGGTTGTTGACGACATTGTTCCTTGACATCCCGGAATCAGTCGACACGAGCGGCGATGGCCGTCCTTCGTCCCCTCTCCCGCCGCGCTGACGACCCGACACTGATCCGGCGGCACGTCGGGGCCGATCGTCCCTCGGGAACGCCGCCGGCTGCGAACCTCCCCCTTCTCCCCTCGTGGGAGAAGGTGCCCCGGAGGGGCGGATGAGGGGGCGCGCGG
>NZ_JBBCIR010000088.1:0-29294 GCF_037189885.1 Paludisphaera sp. | reverse complement strand
ACATGCCTTCCGAAATCCGACGACCCTCACCCGCCGCTGGCGCGGCTGCCCTCTCCCGGTGTGGGAGAGGGGACGAGAACGGTCACCCGCGCGGGAAAGGCCCCACCGCGCGCCTCAGTAGTTGAACAGCCGGCTGACGCTCTCGCGGCGGTGGATGGACATGATGGCGTCGGCGAAGAGGCCGGCGACGCTCACGACCTTGCAGCAGGGGGCCAGGGGTTCGAAGCGGTAGGCGACCGTGTCGGTCATCACCAGCTCCTTGATCGGCGAGGCGGCCAGCTTGGCGGCCGAGCCCTTGGAGAAGACGCCGTGCGAGACGCAGGCGTAGACGTCCTTGGCCCCGCGCTCCTTGCAGGCGACGGCCATCTCGATCAGCGTGCCGCCGGAGATGGTGAAGTCGTCCACGATCAGGACGTTGCGGCCGTTCACCTCGCCGACGATGTCCAGCATCTCGGCCTTCTCGTCGTGGCCGCGGCGGACCTTGTTGCCGAAGACCACCGGCGCCTGGATCATCTCGGCGAACTTGTACGCCTGCTTGCCGAAGCCGACGTCCGGCGAGGCGATCACCAGGTCGGGGATCTCCTTGCGGAGGAAGTAGTCGACCAGCACCGGCATGGCGTACAGGTGGTCGACCGGGACGCGGAAGAAGCCCTGGATCTGCGGGCTGTGCAGGTCCATCGTCAGGACCCGGTCGGCCCCGGCGGCCTCGATGCAGTCGGCGCAGACGCGGGCGCGGATGGAGACGCGGGGCTCGTCCTTCTTGTCCCCCTTCGCGTAGCTGAAGTACGGGATGACGGCCGTCACCTGCGTGGCGCTGGCGCGCTTGCAGGCGTCGATCCAGAACAGCAGCTCCATGAAGTTGTCGTTGACCGGGTACTCGGTCCCCTGGATGACGTACACGTCGCGCCCGCGCACGTTCTCCAGCGCCCGGACGAAGACGCAGCCCTCGCTGAACGTCATGGTCTCGCCCCGGGCCATCTCCGTGTCCAGGCGGTCGCAGATCGCCCGGGCGAGCGAGCCGCTGGCGCTGCCGGCGAAGATCTTCAGCTCGCCGTAGGGGTCGACCCGGTCGGTCGAGGTGCAGATCAGCGACATGTCCTTGCTCACGGCGTCCGCCCTGTCGTCGGGGGATTATGGTCGAAGGACTCCGTGCGATCGCCCCCGCGGCCGCAATCGGCGACGCCGCCCCCCCCGTGGCGCGCCGCCGACATCCGATCTTAACACCGTCGGCCTCCCCCGGCCACCCACGCCGCCCGTCGAGGCATCGGCGAACGCCGGCGCGTCCCGCCGGAAGCTCCCGTCGCCCCGACCGATCGTTTACAATCGCGACCGACTCCGCTCGACCGCCCGCCCCCCCCACCGCCGACCAGGAGGCCCGCCATGCCGCGAAGGAGCCCCGTCTCGACCCCCCTCCTCCTCGCGATCGCCCTCGCGACGCTCGCCCCCGCCCCGCCCGCCGGGGCCCAGGACGCCCCCCCGAAGCCCAGCTTCGACGGCGCCGTCGGCTGGATCAACTCCGGGCCGATCACCCTGGAGTCGCTCCGGGGGAAGGTGGTCCTGCTGGACTTCTGGACCTACTGCTGCATCAACTGCCACCATATCCTGCCCGACCTGGCGAAGCTGGAGGCCAAGTACAAGAACGAGCTGGTGGTCGTCGGCGTCCACTCCGGGAAGTTCGACGCCGAGCGCAACACGGAGAACATCCGGCGCAAGGTGGCCGAGTACCGCATCAAGCACCCCGTCGTCAACGACGCCGAGATGGAGATCTGGGCCCGCTTCGACGTCAACGCCTGGCCCTCGCGCGTGCTGATCGACCCCGAGGGGAACGTCGTCGTCTTCGGCCGCGACGAGGACGGGATGCCGGTCACCGCCATCGGGGGCGAGGGCCGGTACGAGCTGTTCGACTTCGCCATCGGCAAGATCGCCGCCGACGCCCGCAAGAAGGGGACGCTCAACGAGGAGCCCATCACCTTCCCCGCCGAGGAGAGCCAGTACGCCGACAAGCCCATGCTCTTCCCCGGCAAGGTCCTGGCCGACGCCGCTTCCGACCGCCTGTTCATCTCCGACACCGGCCACGACCGGATTATCGTCACCGACCTCGAAGGCAACAATCCCGTGGTCATCGGCGACGGCGGCGAGGGCCTGGTCGACGGGCCGTTCGAAAAGGCCCGGTTCAACCGCCAGCAGGGGATGTGCCTGGACGGCGACATCCTGTACGTCGCGGACACCGAGAACCACGCGATCCGCGCCGTGGACCTGAAGGCGAGGACCGTGAGCACCGTCGTCGGCAACGGCAAGCAGTCGAAGCGCGACCCCCGCGAGCCGTTCGTCGGCCCCGGCAAGACCTCGGAGATTTCGAGCCCCTGGGACGTGATCCAGCTCCCCGGCTCGAACCGGTTCTACATCGCGATGGCCGGGACCCACCAGATTTACGCCTTCGACCCCGACTCGGGCACGGTCCGTCGCTTCGCCGGCTCCGGATACGAGAACATCCGGGACGGGTCGCCCGAGGCGGCCCAGTTCGCGCAGCCGAGCGGGCTGGCGACCGACGGCGAGAGCCTGTACATCGCCGATTCCGAGGTCTCGGGCGTCCGCGTCATCACCGGCATCCAGACCGTCGCGCCGAGGGTCGGGCGGGTCGTCGGCAAGGGGCTGTTCGACTTCGGCGACCGCGACGGGACCGGCCCGGAGGAGGTCCGCCTCCAGCACTGCCTGGGCCTGGCGTTCGCCGACGGCAAGCTGTACATCGCCGACACGTACAACAACAAGGTGAAGGTCTGCGACCCGAAGGAGGCGAGCGTCGCCACCTTCCTCGGCGACGTGAAGTCCGGCGACTCCGACGCCCCCCCGCGCTTCCACGAGCCCGGCGGCCTGAGCGTCGCGGCCGGCAAGCTGTACGTCGCCGACACCAACAACCACAAGATCAAGGTCGTCGACCTCGCGACGAAGGCCGTCAAGACGCTGGAGATCCCCGGCCTCGCTCCGCCGGCCCAACCGTCGCCGCCTCCGGCCGAGTGATCGGGACGGAACGCGAGCATCACCCTTCATGGAGCTTCTCGCCATGTCGCTCGGATCCCTCGGCCGGCTCGCCTGCGGCCTCGCGCTCGCCCTGATGCCCGTCGTCGCGGCCGCCCAGACGCGCCCGGGGGTGGCACCCTCGGGCAAGGCCGCCCCGCGCGGGGCCGCCCCCCTGCCGGCCCGATCGCGGGCCGTGCTGCGGGGGCACGAGAAGGAGGCGCAGACGCTCGCCTTCTCCCCGGACGGCAAGTTCCTCGTCTCGGGCTCGCACGACGGCACTGTCCGCCGGTGGGATCCGGCCACCGGGCGCGAGATCGGCCGCTTCAAGATGCCCGGCGACTCCCCCATCCTGGACGCCGTCGCGGTCTCGATCGACGGCAAGACCGTCGCGGCCTGCGCGACCGACGGCGGGATCGCGACCTGGGATGTCGCCACCTCGAAGCCGGGGGAGACGTACGACCAGGGTCAGGTCGTCGACATCCTCTTCATGCCCGACGGCGCCCGCCTGGCGAGCGGCGACTTCACCTCCGTGAGCCTCTGGGATCTGGCGACCGGGGAGGAGACGGCCGAGATGGAGCCGCAAAGCACGGTCCAGACCCTGGCCGCCTCGCCCGACGGCAAGCTCGTGGCCTGGGGGGCGTTCTCCAACGCCCGTCCCAACGAGGTCGCCGTGTGGGACCTCGCGGCCGATCGAGCCGCCGTGCGGCTCAAGGACGCGGACATCCGCGCGTACGACGTCGAGTTCTCGCCCGACGGCAAGACGCTGGCCGTCTGCGGCCTGCGCGACACCGGCCGGAAGATCGAAGGGATCTCCATCGAGACGACGCTCACCGTCGGCGTGATCAAGCTCTGGGACGTCGCCACCGGCGCGATCCGGGCCGAGTACGACGCCGAGAGGAATCGCGGCCAGAACCGTACCTTCCACGACCTCTCCTACTCGCCCGACGGCTCCCTGATCGCGCTCGGGACGTCGGAGAACGTCGTCGAGATCTGGGAGGTCTCGCCGCTCCGCAAGCGAGGGGAGCTGAAGGGACACACCGACTACGTGAGGGCCGTGGCCTTCTCGCCGGACGGCAAGACGCTCGGATCCGCCTCGGACGACCGCACGATCCGACTCTGGGACGTCCCCACCGCTCCGGCTACCCGACCGGCGTTGACCCCGGGCGCCGTGGCGAAGCCGGGCGAAATCCGCCGCTTCGAAGGGCACCGGGGGGGCGTCGCGGCGGCGGCCCTCTCGCGCGACGGCCGCGTTGCCCTCTCCGGCGGGGAGGACGGCGAGCTTCGGGCCTGGGACGTGGCTACGGGCAAGCTCCTCCACGGCATGAAGGGCCACTCCGGGAGCATCGCCGGCGTCGCGCTGTCGCCCGACGGCAAGCGGGCCCTCAGCGGCGGCACGGATCGCACGGTCCGGCTCTGGGATCTCTCCGCCGGCCGCGAGCTGCGCACGCTCGAAGGCCATGCGTCGGCCGTCGCCTGCGTCGCCTTCGCCCCGGACGGCCGCCGGGCGGTCTCCGGCGGGGACCGCGAGCTGATCCTGTGGGATCTGGACGCGGGCAAGCCGGCCCTCAGGTTCGCCGACCTCGACGAGCGGGTCCGGGCCGTCGCCGTCACGCCGGACGGCCGGCTGGCCCTGACCGGCGGCGACGCCAAGGCGTTCCGCGCCTGGGACATGAGGAGCGGGCGCCGGCTCATGAACCTGGAGGGCCACGAGGAACCGATCCTGGCCGTGGCCCCCGCCCCCGACGTCCAGCTCGCCGCGACCGGCGGCGACGACGATTCGGTGAGCCTGTGGAACCTCCAGGGCGGCGAGGAGGGGACGACGATCGCCGAGGAGCACGAGGGGGGCGTGACCGCGGTCGCCCTGGCGCGCGGCGGCAGGCTGCTGACCGGCGCCGGCGACGGCATGATCCGGCTCTGGGACGGGCCCCGGGGCAAGCTCCTGCTCGCGCTCGAAGGCCACGCCGGCGCGGTCGCGAGCGTCGCCATCAGCCCGGACGGGCGCGCCGCCCTGTCCGCCGGCGCCGACGGGACCGTCCGGCTCTGGAGCCTGACGACCGCGGGGCGCTGAGGACGCCACCGACCGTCTCAGTCACCCGCCGGCTCGGCCTCGGTCCGCAACCGCAGGCCGATCGGCAGGGAATCGCCGAGGGCCTGGCCCTCCGGGGAGGCTTCCAGGTCGTGGTATTCGCGGACGGGGCGAAGCGTGGCCTCGTCCGCGCCCAGGCCGGCCAGCTTGTCGAGCGCCTTCGCGCGGCTCGGCTCGGACAGGTCGCGGACGCGGTCGCCCGAGGCGCGGGCGAGCTGGGCCAGGGCGAAGATGGCGTCGGCCGTCTCGCGGCCGGGGGCGTAGTCGCGCGCGGCCAGCGCGTCGACCCAGCGCTCGGCGGCCTCGCGGCGGACGACGGTGTTCGCCGGGCCGTACAGCGGCACGCGGGCGCCCAGCCGGCCGAGGCTCCATAGGACGTGGCCGGGGATCGTCGGCCGGGCGAGTTCCGCCGCGAGCGCGGCGCCCAGCGGCTCCTTCACGGAGGCGGCCAGCCGCTCCAGGCCGGCGGCGCAGCGCCACATCTCGGCGATCTCGTGGGCCTCGGGCTTCGGCCGTCCCGCCTTCTTCGCGGGGGTGGAGCCCTTGGGAGGCGTGAGGAACGGGGCGAGGCGGCGGTGGATCTCGTCGTGATGGGCCTTCGTGAGCCCGGCCGCGACCCGACGCCACAGGATCCACCACTCGGCCCAGCACTGCACGTCCTTCGAGTGCGTCACGCCCTGGTGGAAGACGGGCCAGAGCGCCTTGATGCGGATCTCGTCGAGCGGGAAGCCCCGGCCGGGGCGCAGGGCGTAGCCCGCCATGTTGAACCATCGCGACTCGTGGCGAGGGCCCTTCAGCCGATGGTCCGCCAGGTCGCGCAGCGGCTCCCACATGGCGCGCAGGGCCGACGGCGGCCAGGCGTCGCGCGGGACTTCCAGGATCTCCTCCAGCGCCTTGACCAGCCGCGCCGGGCCCCCCTCGGCGTTGCCGGCCGACGCCGGGGCTTCGAACGCCGCGCGGATGGCGGCCGTCGCGGCGTCGAGGACGCCCTGCTCGACGACCACGCGGTCGGCCTCCTCGCCGGCGACGGTCTCGCGCGGGCGGGGCTCGGCCGCGCCCCGGAGCTGGATCTGGAGCCGCCAGCGGCGGCCGTCGGCGCGCGACTGGCACCAGAGCTCGATCGTCCCGACCTCCGTCACCCTCGCCGCCAGGCTCACCGCGGCGCGCTCGGCCTTCGCCTTCCGGCCCACGCGCATCAGCCCCTGGAGCGGCGGCAGTTCGCGGATCGAGTCCGGGTCGGACGCGACGAGGTCGCCGGGCTTGTCGTCCGGGCGGACGGAGCTGCTGGCGAGCGGGAAGACGACGGGCTGGCCCATCAGCAGGTCGAAGTCGCGGCCGGCGACGGCGATCTCGTCCCCTTCCTCCGCGTCGCGCGGCACGACGCACAGCCACGGCCGCGCCGGGTCCCCTTCGAGCCCGACGTAGAACGATCGCGCCGTCCCCCCGCCGATGCGGATCCCGCCGCCTCGCCGCACGACCCCGTAATACGCCGCGCCGTGCGCGACGGCCAGGTCGAGCGAGGCGTTCGACAGCACGCGCGGGGCGTAGGGCGCGCCGGGGTCGCCGGCGAACCACGACGACATCACCTCCACGATCCGGTCTCGGACCGTCGCGGGCGTCAGCGCGCCGCCGTTGAACAGGATGGCGTCGGGCCGCGCGGGGCGGTCGGCCGCCGCGCCGTCGCCTCCCTGCCCCTGCCCGGCCTCGGCCTGGTGGCGTCGCAGGAAGGCGGCGAGGTGCCTCGGCACGGCGGGGTCGGCGACGAACGGCAGGCCGAATTCCTGGAGACCCGCGCGCGAGCCCCGCGACGGCTCCTCCCCCGGGGCGACCTTCGGGAAGAAGCCGTCCAGCGCGATCTCGCGGACCTCGTCGCGAGTCAGCTCGGACTGGATGCCGCCGCCGATGATCCGCGAGCCGCGCCCGGCGATCGTCACCGGCCAGCGTTCCTGCGCGAGCGTCTGGTCGGAGAGGAGCTTCTCCTTCGCGGTGCGGCAGGCGAACCGCAGGGCCGACCACTGCTCGCCGTCGAGCCGGGCGCCGCCGAGCTTCTTCTCGACGTGGTGGGCGAGCGCCAGGTCGATGTTGTCGCCGCCGAGCATCAGGTGGTCGCCGACGGCCACGCGGCGGAAGCCCGGCCCGGTGGGGGTCTCCGCCACGGTGATGAGGCTGAAGTCGGTCGTGCCGCCGCCGATGTCGCAGACGAGGATCAGCTCGCCCGCCCGAACCTCGCGCTGCCAGCGGTCCTGGTGGGTGACGATCCAGCAGTAGAACGCGGCCTGCGGCTCCTCCAGCAGCGTCACCCGCTCCAGCCCCGCGCGCTTCGCCGCCTCGACGGTCAGCTCGCGCGCCGCCTCGTCGAACGACGCGGGGACGGTCAGGACGATCTCCTGGTTCTCCAGCCGCCGCGACGCCTCGCCGTCGGACATGGCGTGGTTCCAGGCGTCGCGGATGTGGATCAGCGTGTCGGCCGAGGCCTCGACCGGCGAGATCTTCCGCGCCTCCGGCGGCGCCCCCCACGGCAGGATGTCGGCCTCGCGGTCGACGCCGCCGTGACAGAGCCAGCTCTTGGCGCTGGCGACCAGCCGCGAGGGGACCTTGGCCCCCTGGATGCGCGCGAACTCGCCGACGATCCGGTCGGAGCCCTCGTTCCACGGCAGCCGCGACGCCCCCGCCGGCAGCTCCGGCCCGGCCGGCAGGTAGACGAACGACGGCAGCATCGGCCGCGGCGCGGTCTCCCCCGGCGCGACGAGTTGCGGGACCTCGAACGCCCGGATGTCCGCCGCCGGCCGCTCCTTCCCCTTCGTGTCGACGTACGACACGGCGCAGTTGGTGGTCCCCAGGTCGATCCCGACGATGTAGCGTGTTCGCGTCATCCCCAGCCCTTGCCCGTCGCGCGGATTCCAAGCCTCGCCGCCGCACCGATCATACCGCGGCCCGCCCGGGGATATCACGAGGACGCCGGCGCGAGCAATGACGATCCGGAGCGCCCCCCCTTCTCCCCTCGTGGGAGAATGTGCCCCGGCGGGGCGGCGGAGGGGGCGCGCGACCGGGAGGCGTCGGAGCGTCTTTTGTGGTGCGGCCGTCTCGGCTGCACTCCGCGAGCTTGCGCGTGCAGCCGAGACGGCCGCACCACAACAAGCTCTCGGTCGCGCCCCCTCATCCGGCCTTCGGCCCCCTTCTCCCACGAGGGGAGAAGGGACGCTTGCCCCCCCCGCGCCAACGGGACGCCCCGACCGCCCCCGCTCGCTCGCTCAGGCGGCCGATCCGATCGCCCACGCCAGGCGGGGGCGGACGACGGCCCAGACGCGATCCGGGCTCAGCTCGTCGTGGCATTCCAGGCGGTCGCACGTCTTGAGGAAGCTCGGGGCGCACCAGACGCAGCTCCTCACCGAGACGGCGTTCGGCCCGTACGGCCCGGTAAGCTTCGGGTCGGTGCAGGTGTAGATCCCGACCACGCTCGCGCCGGTCGCCGCCGCCAGGTGGAGCGGGCCGGTATCGTTGGAGAGGTACACGTCCGACCGCCGCGCCAGCGCGCCGAGTTGCAGCAGGCTCGTCCCCCCGCACAGGTCCAAAACCGGCGTCCGGCCCATCGCCTCGCGGAGCGCGTCGACCAGCGGCCGGTCCTCGGGGGCGCCGACCGCCACGACCCCCGCGCCGAACTCGGCGACGGCGCGACGGGCGACCTCGGCGAAGTGGCGGACCGGCCATCGCTTCGTCAGCCAGCGCGAGCCCACGTTCACGACCAGCCGGGGCGACGGCGTGGCCGCCAGCGTCCGCTCGGCCCAAGCGTCGTCCTCATGCCGGATCGGCAGCGAGAACTCGGGTGACGACGGGGCGCCGCCGAGCGCCTCGGCCACGAGCATCACACGATCGACGGCGTGGACGCGGGCGCGCGGGGCGTCGACGCGGTGGGTGTAGAACCAGCGGGCGCCCTCGCGGGCGTCGTCCAGGCCGACGCGGACCGGGGCGCGGGTCGCGGCCGTCATCAGGCCGGAACGCAGGAGACCTTGCAGGTCGATCGTCAGGTCGAACCGCTCGCGGGCGAGGGCGCCGCAGAGGCTCGCCAGCCCGCGCATGCCCCGGACGGAGACGCCGGAAGGCCCCTTGTCGTAGGGGATCACGCGGTCGAGGTCTTCGCGCCCTTCCAGGAGCGACCGGAACGGGCCCGAGACGACCCATGACAGGTGGGCGTCGGGCCAGAGCCTCCGCAGTTCGGGGAGGATGGGGACGGAGTGGACCACGTCGCCGAGCGAACTCGGCTTGATGATGCAGACCTTCCCCGGCGGCCTGCGGCCGAGGATTTCCGACAGCGATGCCATGGCCGGGAGGCCCCCTTTCCCGTAACGTGACGATGGGCCGGGAGCCTAGCCCGTTCCCCGATTCCCGACAACCCGGCTTTCGCGCGGAGCCCCGCCGATGTTCGTCGCCTCGCTGCTCTTGGCCTCCTCGATCGTCTCCCAGCCCCCCGAGCGCGGGGAGGTCGCCTTCCACCCCGGCCCGAGCGAGGCGAGCGTCCCCGAGCCGTTCCGCCTGGAAGCCGCGACATTCGCCTACGAGCTGTCCCCCCTGATGGACTGCGGCCGGTACAAGGTATCCAAGCTGACCTTCCCCTCCCCGGTCGTCACGCCCGACGCCGCCAACAACACCGTCCACGCCGAGTACTTCGAGCCCGTGGGCTTCCCCGGCAAGCGTCCCGCGACGGTCGTCCTGCACATCCTCGGCGCCGACTTCCCCCTCTCGCGCTACTACGCCGCGCGCCTGGCCGACCGGGGCGTCGCGGCCCTGTTCCTGAAGCTCCCCTACTACGGCGAGCGTCGCGAGGCCGACGGCCCGGGGCCGGTGCCCAGGAAGTTCCTCTCGGAAGACATCGAGCGGACGATGCGGTCGATGCGGCAAGGCGTGCTGGACGTCCGCCGCGCCGGCCGCTGGCTGGCCTCGCGCCCGGAGATTGACGCCGATCGGCTGGGGGTGACGGGGATCAGCCTGGGGGGGATCGTCTCGTCGCTGGTCGTCTCCGTCGACCCCGACGTCAGCGCCGGCGCGCTCCTCCTGGCCGGCGGCGACCTGGCGAACGTCCTCTGGGAGATGCCCGAGACGGCCCCCTTCCGCGAGATGTGGGAGGCCGACGGCAAGACCCTGGCCGACCTGAAGGCCCTGACCGACCCCTACGATCCGTTGACCTACGCCGCCGGCATGAAGGGCAAGCGCGTCCTGATGATCGACGGCGCCGTCGACGAGGTCATCCCCCCCGCATCCGCCCGCGCCCTCTGGGAGGCCGGGGGCCGCCCCCCGATCATCTGGTACGACTGCGGCCACTACTCCGCCATCGGCTACCTCCTCCCCGCCATCCGCCGCGCCGTCGACTTCCTGGCCGACGACGCGCCGATCGGGGAAAATTCCGAGAAACCTGAAATCCCGCCCCAGCCGTCGCGGATCATGCCGGGGATTAGTGCCCCTGCTCCTTGATAATTTGGATTCGGTGCCGAAATCTCCGAGAGACCGGAGAACCGATGGTAACGCGCCAGCCCTCTCCCGCCGCGAGAGGGCGGCCCGAGGGGCCGGATGAAGGCCGTCGGCCGCTCCGTCACGGGCAGGATGCTCGGAACAACGCCAGGGATTCAGGCCGATCCACCGATCGGGAAAGCTCCGATGCGTGGAAGACCAGCCGAGGGGACGGTCATGCTTCGGCGATTCGTGACGGGGGCGGCATCCGGCTTGATGGCGGCCGGCACGGCCTTCGCGCTGGCCCACCACGCCCTCTTCGGCGGCGATCCGGCCAGACATGCCGAAGGCTTCACCGTGGATAAGATGCTTCTGCTCGTGGCCATGGGGTCGGGGGCGATCGGAGGCGCGTGCCTCGTGGGCCTCGCGGGTTCGGCGCGGCTCAACAGGTTCGGCTCGGGCGGCGCGCGTGGTGCCTTGTGGGGGGTGGCCGCGACCGCCGTCCTGGGCCTTCTGTCTTCTTCCTTCCACCAACCGAAGGAGGTGGAGGAGCATAAGGCTCGCTGGGCTCGATTCGGCCTTCCAATCGGCGCCTTGATCGGGGCGCTGGTCGGCGTCGCCCTTACCAGGAAAACTCATGAGGTGGCCGGAAGCGCCGAGGTCGATGAGACATCGGCCGAGGACGACCCGGCCGAGCGCCCTCGCGACCCATGGCCCACCGCGGAGCGTTGAGGTCTTTCCAAGGTCGAAACACCGACGCCGAGGGAGAGCCAGTCCCCCTCTAATCCTCGTGGGGAGAAGGTCCCCGGAGGAGGGGATGAGGCGAACGAGACGTCCGTTGGGCTCCCGAACCGGTCGCATGGGCTCTCGACCGCCCCGAGGGCCGTCGCGCGCGTCGCGGCGCTCATCAGATCGCCACGCGAGCTGTCTTGCCCACGATGCGCCTCGGCCGCCTCCTCCGGCGGGGAGACGGGGATTGCGCGTCGTGCCCCTGTTTGGACAGCCGACGACGCAATCGAAAAGCGCGAACGAAGCCACCGAAAGTCCAGCGTAAAACCTTCGCGTAAAAAGGCTTGCATCAATTGCAACGGCGGTCCGCGTGAGCGAACGAACCCACGCGACTTGGCGGGCGCGAGCGGAAAGGGACGAGGACCAACCGGACCGGCCCCCACCGGCGTCCACGTCGGAATCCGCGTGAATTCCTCGCATCACGGGCGAACGCGGGCCTCCCCGACGGGAGAGACGACTGGGCCCGACCGACACATTCGAATCGCGCGAACGGAGCCAACGTCAAATCGGCGGAACACAATTTCCACAAAGGAAGTTACATCGACAACCCGGATGCTCGGCGCGCGCAAACGAAGCCAACTTCGGGGGGCCCGGCGCGTGAGCGGTGGGAACACGGCTCGAATGGCCGGGCGGCGTGGATCGCCGGGCGGGGGCGGTCGCGGTTGTCAGCGGTCGGGCTTGGCGTTATGTTGCCGCCGATCGCGGGCTGGTGAATCGGTCTCATGCGGAAAGGGTCTTGCCATGGCGGCCTCCGTCACGAGCGTCTTCCTCTATGTGAAGGACGTTCGGCGTTCGCTGGAGTTCTACAACGAGGTCGTGGGGGCGGAGATCGTCCAGGTCCACGCCGAGCAGGAGAACGCCCCCTACAGCCTGGCGATCCTACGCCTCGACTCGTTCGTCATCATGCTCCACGCGCAGGAGGCGCACGCCGAGGAGTTCGCCGACACCCGGCTGGGCGTGGGGATCCACCTCCAGCTCCAGGTGGACGACGTGGACGCCTTCTATCAGAACTGCCTGGACCAGGGGGCGATGCTCAGCGTCTCGGGCGAGCCGGCCGACCAGGAATGGGGCTGGCGCGAGTTCGCCCTCCGCGACCCTGACGGCTTCGTCTGGTCGGTCTACCAGGACAACACCGAGGGTCAGTGGACCGGCTGAACCCTCGCCAGGATCGCCGCGGCCCCCGCGACGGCCGCCGTCTCGACCCGCAGGATCGCCGCGGCGAACCGGACCGGCGTCCAGCCCGCCGCGCGGGCGCTCTCAACCTCCTCCTCCGTCAGCCCCCCCTCGGGGCCGACGACCAGCCGGACCGGCGACCCCGCCGCGATCGCCGGCCAGGCGTGGGGGGGCTCGCCCGCCGGGTCGGCGAGCAGCCGGACCCCATCCCCCCTCGCGAGGTAATCGCCCAGGGCCTCGGAGGGGGCCAGCTCCATGAGCCGGGCCCGGCCGCATTGCTTGGAAGCCTCGACGATCGTGCGTCGGAGCCGTTCCAGCTTCGACCCGCGAGGGTCGACGACCGAGCGTTCCGTGGTCAGCGGCACGACCCGCTCGACGCCGACCTCGACGGCCTTCTCGATCAGCCAGTCGAGCCGGTCCCCCTTCGGCGCGGCCGTGGCGACCTCGACGCGGCACGCCGCCTCGCGATCGGCGAGCGGCCCCCCCTCCACCGCCAGCCGCGCGCGATCCTTGCCGACCTCGACGATCCGCGCGAGCGTGGCGAAGCCCCGGCCGTCGAACAGCGTCACCACGTCCCCCTCCCCCTTGCGGCAGACCCGCGTGAGGTGCCGCGCCTCGTCGGCGTCCAGCCGGTAATGGCCGTCGATCGGCGGCGTGGGGCAGTAGAATCGCTGGGACATGGGGGAGCCTCCGGGGGAAGGCGGAGATTGTACAGTCCACACCACCGAAGAGGGAGCGGAGGCGCCCCCAGCCCTTGCGCTCTCCGACCCCTCTGGCCGGCTTGCCGCCGGGCGTGCTAGAATCGGGTTGAGTGCGGGATGATGGACACGCCGAACCTGTGTCGGGCCTTTTCGAATCATGACGGACACGTCGATACCCTTGCGCGAGCCGGCGAAGGCCGCGTTCCTCGCCTGGCTGATCCCGGGGCTGGGCCACTTCTACCAGGGCCGGACCGGCAAGGGTTGGCTGTACGCGACGTGCATCCTCGGCCTCTACGCCGTCGGGTTCTACCTGGGCTCGGGGAAGAACGTCTACTGGCGCTGGGTCAGCCCGTTCAACTCCGACAAGTTCATGTTCCACTACGTCGGCCAGTTCTTCGTCGGCCTCCCCGCCCTCCCGGCGCTGATCCAGGCGACGATCGAGCACTTCCGGCCCGGGGCCAACCTCCTCGGCGGGTTCATGGCCGAGCCGCCGGCCAACGTCCTCAACGCTCTCCTGCTGCGCGGGAAGACGTATGACATCGGCCTGATCTACACGACCGTCGCCGGCCTGCTGAACGTCCTGGCGATCTACGACGCCTACGAAGGCCCCGCCTACGGTCGCGGCGACGAGACCGATCCCGAGGCCGCGTCCGAGGATCAAGCCCTCGCCGCCCAGGCCGGAGGCGCGACCCGATGAACGACTCGTCGAACATCTACTGGTTCCTCCTCCCCCTGGTCGTGGCGATCAGCCTGGTCTACACCGCCTCGCGCTACGAGTCATGGCCCGTCATCTGGGCCCGGTCGGCGCGGCTCTGCCTGTGGAGCCTCGCCGCCCTGATCGGCACGTCGGCCATCCTGCTCCTGGTGAACACCCAGAGCTAACCGACCGGGGCGTCGGCCTCGGGCCTCGCGGCCCTCGTCAGCAAGGCCGCCCCGATCGCCTGCGCGACGACCAGCGGCGCGAACTGGAGCCAGGCCCACGAGGGGGCCAAGCCCGCTACGGCCCCCGGGGCGACCAGGCCGAACAGGTTCCGCGCGAACCGCTCGCCGGTCCACCACATCGGGACGGCTTCGCCCCGCCAGAGCGGCCAGACGACCTCGACGAGCGGGTCGTGGACGTCCTGCGGGATCCGGGCTCCGACGGCCTGGAACATCAGCATGAGCCCCGCACCCGCCAGCGCGAGGCCGACCGCCGTCGGCCCGACGAACCGCCATCGCCCCCCCAGCAACCCGGCGACGGGGATCATCGCGAACGGCAATAGCGGGGTCAGCAGCCGAGGCCCGGTCGACCAGCCGCCGGTCCACTCCGGATAGCTCAGGTTCACGGCGAACACGGCGACGCACGCCGCCAGGGAGACCGCCGCCAGCGACCACCGCTTCCGAACGGCCATCGCGACCCAGCCGGGTGCCGCCAGCGCGAGGATCGGCGCGTAAAACAGCAGCCCGCGGTACCGTCCCCACAGGAGCGGGACGACCCGATCCCAATCCGGACGACCGATCCCCAGCGGGTTCTCGCGGCTGTGGACCTTCGCGAACTGGGCCGTGGCATGGTGGAAGTACCCCATGTCGAGCGGCCCGCCGAACGCCAGCGTGTTGTACAGCATCATCAACAGGGCCGGGATCAACGCGCCGATCCCGAACGCCGCGATCGCGTCCCACCGCCGCCGCCCGGCCGCCACCTGCCCCAGGAGGAAGAACCCCAGCACGGCCGAGACCGGCCCGACCTGCAACTCGACGACCGCCGCGTAGGACGCCAGCAAACCCGCCAGGAACGCGCAGAGGCCGTCGCGCCGCGCCCCCGTCCGGGCGAGGAGCGCGAGCGAGGAGAGGAGCGCGAAGGCCGAGACCTGGTGCCCGTAGGCGAGCGTCGCGTAGACGTAGGCGGGCGTCGCCAGCCCATAGGCCAGAGCGACCAGCACGGACGAACGCGCCGAGCATCCCAGATCCCGCGCGAGCCCCATCAGCACGACGGCCGTCGCGGCGGTCAGCAGGCCGGAGGTCGCCAGGGTCACGCCGTAGTCGGACGGCCAGTGCGCCAGCGCGGGCCCGTCCAGCGGGTGCGGCCTCGCGCCGAGGGCACGCATCGACGCGTAGGGGACGGTCGCCAGGAAGGGGTAGCCCGGCAGCTTGTCGGAATAGTAGCGACCCTGGAAGAAGGCCTTGTCGCCGGTCTGGTCCTGGAGCCCGTCGATGGAGAGGCTGCCGCGGTCGACCAGCGAATACGTCAGCATCAGCCGGCTGGCCGTGTTCCAGTCTCGCGAGTGCCAGAAGTAGGCGTAGCTGGCCAGCAGGAGGCAGAAGGCCCCCGCGCGGAGCCCGATCCAGGGTCGATCCATCAACTCGGCTCCAACCTCGGCTTCCATCCCGCGAGCCTCGCGAGCGCGTCCCAGGCCCCGACGATCGCGGCGGCGGCCAGCAGCGAGAACGGGGCCTGGATCGGCAGGAGGTAGCGATCCCAGGCCATCGGCAGGTAGAGGGTCACGACGGTCAGCGAGACCAGCGCCCACGCCGCGACGGCCCATGCCGCGGGCGGCTCGCGCCGTCGCGACTGCATCCGGCCGTAGGCCATCGCGTAGCCCATCGCCCCCAGGCACAGGGGGAGCCAGGCGAACGCCCCCCGATCCTGCCTCATGTCGTAGCGGATCGTCGAGTCCGAAGTCGCCGGCCCGAACGGCCCGAACCGGCCGAAGCCCTGGACCGCGACGACCTTCGCCCGCTCGGGAAGGCGCTTGAGCGCGTTGTGCGGGAAGATCCGCTGCTGCCCGGCGGACATCGCGCGGCGGTGGTCGATCAGCAGTCGGAAACGCCCCCAGGCGCCCAGCGGGCCGGGTCTCAGGGGCCCGGCGTCGGCGGGGTCGGCAACCCTGTAGACCGGGTCCCTGGCGGTCATGTAAGGATTGAGCGCCATGAATGCGAGCCCCGCCGTGACCGCCGCCAACGCCGACCCGGTCGCGAACCAGAGCCAGCCCCAGCCAGCCCCGCGCGGGATCGCCCAGGCCAGCCCGGCCCACGCGGCGATCGTCATGAGCGCGAGCAGGCCGTTGAACTTCGCCAGCACGGCGAGGGCCGCCGCCACCCCCGCCCCGGCCAGCAGCCCCAGGATGCGGAAGCCCGACGCCCGGCCCGCGAACGATCGCCTCCACGCGGCCAGCGCCAGGGCCAGCGACGCCATCAGGAACGCCTCGCAAGGCGCCTCGGACATCGCCCGATGAGCGTGGAGCGCGTACAGAGGGTTGAGCATCAGCAGGACCCCCGCCGCGATCCCCACGCGGAAGTCGAAGGCCATCGCGCCGATCGCCGCCAGCGCCAGGCATCCGAGCCCCCCCACGAGGATCGACGGCACGCGCGCCGACGTCAGCGTCCTCGGGGTCCCGAAGGTCGAATGCGTGTTCGCATACCACATCCGCGCCGCCGCCGGCCCGGGGCGGGGCTCGTTCGAGACCCGCAGCGCCGTTCCGATGAGATACTTGGGCAGCGGCATTAGGTCGTAGCCCGGGAAGTCGAGCCACGCCGGGTCGTTCCACTCGCCGGTCAGGAACAGGTCGGCGTAGTAGCTCTGGCTGATGTAGGCGTACTCGTCCACGAACGCCACGTCGCCGATCCGCAGGCCGAAGGCGACCAGAGCGACGGTCCCGAGGAGGCCGAACGCCGCGGCGCGAACCCTTGAGGGGGGCGTAAACCTTGCCGAAGGCGCGGGTCGTTGGGGGGGCATTCGGGCGACCTTCGGCGTCAAGCCTGGGAAACTTTAACGACTTAATGAACTGGACTTACGCGCCCATTGTAGGAGCCTCCCGGAATCTTTGGCAACGGCTGGATCGTCGGCTAAGTTTCGATGACGGCCCTGGAAGGCAGGGGTCGTCGGGATGGCCGCGGGATTCGCCCGGGGCCGTCCGCGTGCGGGAACCACCGAGCACCACGATCCGGCACCCCCGAGAACTCCCGATGCGCGCCCACACCGTCCTCCCCGAGCCGGCTGCGCCCGGACCCCGGCGATGGCCCGTCGCGTCCCCCGACGCCGACGGACCCTCTCGCCATCGCGGGCCCGCGACGCTCATCGACAGGGCGGGACGACGGGGAGACCCCTCCGGCCGCGCTTCGATGGACGAGGGGCGGCCCGCGAGGGGCGTTCGCGCGTCGGCGCCTAACGTAACGGAGATCCTTGCGATGTTCAGCTTGAGCTGGTCGCGCGAGCGCGGCATCAACCGGGGGGGGCCGGCGGGCCGGCGACGCCTCGTCAAGTCGGTCGCCCTGGGGTTCCTGGCCGCGACCGCCTTCCTCCAGACGGGCTGCCGCTCCGGCGGCTTCGGCAACTTCGGCGACGGCTGCGGGCTGTTCAGCGGGTGCGGACCCGCCGCGCGTGCCACCAGCCGCGTGATGCAGCCGTTCCGCAAGCTCGGCGGCCTCTGCGGCGGCAACGACGGCTGCGGCCCCTCGGCCTACGACGCCGGCGTGATCGACTACGGCGTCCCTTCGACCGTGATCGCCCCGGCGGTCCCGCTCGGCGTCCCGACCACCGTCCTCCCCGGCGGCGCGCTCCCCTCGACGGTCGCCCCGGCCGGCGAGAGCGCCACCGACCTGGAACCCCTCCCCTCCGCCGCCCCCGGCGAGGCCCCCCGGAGCCGCTCCGGGTCCAACTCCGGCCTGCGGACCCCGTCGAACTACGAGTCGCGGAAGCCCGTCCAGAATCCGGGCATCGACCTGACTCAGTCGCTGACCACCACGCCTTCCGCGTCCCGCGCCGCCGACGCGAGCCGCAAGCGGGCCGCCGACGCCGACCTCGACGCCGGCAGCCCCCTCGACAACATCCCGGACCTCGACCCGGCGGAGGTGACCGAGCATGCCGACAAGGCGCTCGGCGCCCCCTCCTCCGTGAAGACCCGGTCCACCCCGGCCGCCAACGACCTCCCCGCGGGGCCGACGCCGTCCACGACGTCGGCCCCGGCGCACGACCCATCCGGTGGTCGTGCGAGCGGGGGGGCCGAGCCCGCCCTCGCCGCCTCGACGGCCGAGCCCGCCGCGCCGGCCGCCGACGCGGCGAACGGCGCGTTGGGGATCGACCGATTCCACGCGGTCGACCTCAAGCTCGCCGGCGGCTCCGTCCCCTCGACCGTCGGCCTGGGGTGGCTGGCCGAGAAGGGCTTCCTGACCATCCTCGACCTCCGCGACCCCTCCAAGGTCAGCCCCGCCTTCATGACCGAGGCGCGGAATCGCAAGCTCCGCTACGTCTCCTGCCCGATCGACCTGTCGCGGATCGACGACGAGCAGGTGGACCGCTTCTCCGCCGAGCTGGCCCTGGACGCCGCCCGCCCCCTCTACTTCTTCGACGACGCCGGCGGCGCCTCCGCCGCGATGTGGTATTCCCGCCGCGTGCTCAAGGACAAAGCCGCCTGGGGCCTGGCCCGCCGCGAGGCCGATTCGGTCGGCGTGCTGGACGCCGCGACGTGGAAGCTGGTCGACGACTACGTGGAATCCCGCGTCGAGCCCAGGCCCGCCGCCCCGGCCCCCAGGCCCCCCGCGCAAGCCCAGGCCGCCGAGAGCCATCTCGCCGCGGCTGACGTCGCGCCCGCCCCCGCCCCGCCGAAGGCCGCCGCCCCGGCCCCGCCGGTCGACCTCGGCCATTCCGACGCCTGGAAGCCGTTCGCGGCGCTGCTGGTCACCGGGCTTTCGTTCCGGGCCGCGTTCATCGGCCGGTCGGCGATCCCCACCATCCTGGCGCGTTCTCGGGCCAGTCTCCCGGCGCCGAAGCCTCGACCCTGACCTCGTCCCCCTTCGTGGGGTGCCTGAAGGTCAACTCCCGCGCGTGAAGCGCGATCCTCGGCTCGCCGTCCAGCGCAAGCACCGTCCGCTTCGAGCCGTATTTCCGATCGCCGACGATCGGCATGCCCCTCGCCGCGAGCTGCACCCGCAGTTGGTGGCTCCTCCCCGTCACGGGCCTGAGCGCCAGCTTGGCCATCCCCGCGCCGACGCG
Source organism: Paludisphaera sp. (assembly GCF_037189885.1). Lineage (NCBI taxonomy): Bacteria > Pseudomonadati > Planctomycetota > Planctomycetia > Isosphaerales > Isosphaeraceae > Paludisphaera > Paludisphaera sp. The sequence goes on along the minus strand of NZ_JBBCIR010000088.1, from coordinate 10,117 downwards.
CAGCACCTCGAACGCCACCCGCGCGACCTTCCCCTCCCCATCCGCGGTCGTCCTCGTCACGTTCGTCCGACGATCCTTCTCCAGGTGGTCGAGCCATTCGCCGCGATCCCGATCGGGACGGCCCTCGACGATCGCCCAGTAGAGCTTCGAGACGCCACCGACCCGGAACTGGTCGGCCAGCCTCCCCGCCGCCTTGCTCGTGCGCGCGATGAGCACCACGCCGGACGTCGGCCGGTCCAGGCGATGCACCAGGCCGACGAACACGTTCCCGGGCTTGTCGTACTTGCGCCTCCAGTAGTCCTCGGTCCAGGAGACCAGGCTGGGCTCCCCCGTCTCGTCCCCCTGGGAGAGCATCCCGGCGGGCTTGTTCAGGGCCAGGCAGTGGTTGTCCTCGTACAGGATCTCCGGCTCCGGGATCATGCCTCGGCCCCGGCGGCCCCGGTGATCCGCTTGACGAGCATCGTGGCGTAGGCCCCCTTCGGCAGCGTGAACTCCAGCCGGACGGCCCGCTTCTTCCGGTGCAGCTCGTCGTCGACGATCGTCGCGGCGACGTCCCCCAGGGGGATCAACGGCTGGCGCGTCCCCTTGGAGAAGAAGACGTCCTTCAGCTTCTTCACCCGCATCTCGCACCAGGTCAGCCCGAACGCCGACAGGACCTCCGTCGCGATCTCCCCCAGGGGCCCGTCCGGGAGCGGCGAGCGCGACGACGGCAGCGGGATCGCCACGCCGTCGATCAGCGCCCGCTGGTCCGGGGCGAGCCCGACCGGGAACGTCAGCGCGCCCACCTTCAGGGCGACCGTCGCGCGCTGCTCGGGCGCGGTGTTTCGCTCGATCCACCCGGCGAGGATGAGGTTCCACAGCCAGCTCTGGAACGCGGAGAAGTACAGCCCGCGCAGGTCTCGCTTGAGGCGGGCGAACGCGCCGGCGTGGTCGGTCGGGTGGTCGACGAGGTACGTGACGATGCTCCGCTCGGAGGAGCGGTCGAGCGCCGCCTTGGCCGCCGCCCAGTCCCCCCAGTGCTCGCGTAGGGCGGCCTTGCGGGCCTTGGTGTCGGGGCGGTCGAACGGGTTGGGCTCGGCCATCGCCAGCCGAAGGGCCTTCTCGTAATCGCCGACGAGCCAGGCGTGGCCGATGAACTCGCCGGAGAAGCCGACGGAGCCGAACCGCTGGTCGTCGAAATAATTGGGGACGCCGTCGCGCCCCGCGTCCTCCAGCCGACGCGCCGCCTCGGCCGCCGCCTCGGGGGTCATGTCGCGGAGCAGCACGCCGAAGCGGTTGCCGGTGAAATCGTTCGGCCCGTAGGCCCGCTCGACCCTGCCCAGCGGCTCCAGCTTCAGGTTGGGCTCCTCGACGGGCCGCCCGGGGCCGTCGAAGATGGTGAGATACTGGATCGTCTCGGCGTGACGGTCCTTGAGGCCGCCGTAGGCCACCCGCCCGCGCGGGAGGTTCCAGCGGCGACAGATCGCGTCGACGGCCTCGATGGTGCCGATCCCGCGCTTGGAGAGGCGATAGAGCGTGTACCGGCCGCGATCCGACCCGACGGCCGTGGTCATCTCCTCGACGCGGAAGTCTTCCGGGAGCCGCTTGACCTTCATCGCGAAGCCCCCCCGTCAGGCCGGGCCAGGAGCGCCACGCGCGCCCAGTCGAGCGCCTGCTTCGCCGAGCGCCTCTGGATGATGTCGCGGGGCTGCTCGGGGCCGATCTCCACGCGACGGGTCTCCACGCCGTCGGCCGTCGCCAGGCCGAGGTAGACCAGGCCGACCGGCTTCTCGGGGGAGCCGCCGCCGGGGCCGGCGACGCCGGTGGCGCTGATCGCCACGTCGGAGCCAAAGCGCTCGCGGGCGCCCGCGGCCATCGCGGCGGCGACCTCAGGGCTGACGGCGCCGTGGGCCTGGATCAGCTCGGCCGGGACGCCCAGCATGTCCACCTTCGCCCGGTTCGAGTAGCTGACCACGCCCCCGAGGTAGTACGTGCTGACGCCCGGGACCGCCGTGATCATGCTGGCGCACAGGCCGCCGGTGCAGGACTCGGCCGTGGCGATCGTCGCGCCGGTCCGGGCGAGTTGCCCGACCAGCGCGTCGGCGACGTCGACGGCCCCTTCCCCCAGGACCAGGGGGCCGAAGCGGCCGCGGATCTGCTCCGCGGTCTCCTCGGTCTGCGCCCAGGCGGCCTCGGCGGTGAGCCCTTCGCCCCGGATGCGGAAGCTGATGGTGGCGTCGCTGGCCGTGATGCCGACCTCCGGGACGTGGCCTCGCGCCGTCAGGTCGAGCGCCTCGGCCTCGATGTCGGACTCCCCCCTGCCGAACAGGGCGATCTTGCGATGGACGATCACCCTCTCCACCCGGTGCCGCCGGCGGAGCCGGGGGACGACCTGCTCGGCGAACATCAGCTTCATCTCGTTCGGGACTCCGGGCATCGACGCGAACGCGGCGCGGCCGATGGTGATCCAGACGCCGGGCGCGGTGCCGATGGGGTTCGGCAGGGCCTCGGCCCCCTCGGGGAGCATCGCCTGGACGCGGTTGCGGTCGGCCATCGGCCGGTTCCGGCGGGCGAAGAGGGCGGCGATGGCGGCCAGGGATTCGGGGTCCTCGCGGAGCCCGACGCCCGCGGCCCTCGCCAGCCCCTCGCGGACCAGGTCGTCCTGGGTGGGGCCGAGGCCGCCGGTGGTCAGCACGAGGTCGGCGCGCTCGGCGGCGGCTAGGAACGCGGCGACGTGGTCGTCCATGTCGTCGCCGATGGTGGAGTGGTAGGCGACGGCCACGCCCAGCTCGCCCAGCGCTCGGCTGAGCCAGGGGGCGTTGGTGTCCAGGTTCTGGCCGCTGACCAGCTCGCTGCCGATCGAGATGATCTCCGCCTTCAACGCCATCGGGAAGCTCCGCCTCGGGCCCGCCCCGGCGCTCCGGCGACGGCCGGCGCGGGGAGTAAGCATCAATCTATAGTCCGACGCGAACTCGCGGTAGCCCGGCCGGGTCCGACTCGACGCCGCTCCGACGTGGGGAGGTTGTGAAACCACCCCCGCCGTCGGGTATGATTGTCGAGGTCGGTGCTCCGCCTTGCTGGACGACGCGGCATCTATGCTCCTCGCAATCATCGCGTGAGTGGAGAGCCTCGAATGACGGGGGTGAGCGTCTTACAACGGCCGACTCTGGTCCTGAACCGCCACTGGCAGCCGGTGCACGTCGCCCCCGTGGCGAGGGCCCTGGTCCTGCTCTGGAACGAGGCGGCCCACGTCGTCGACCCCGACGACTATCAACTCTACTCGTGGAGCGACTGGGCCCGGATGGCCCCGAAGGCCGGGGAGCCGTTCATCCGCACGGTCCGGTTCAACCTCCGCGTCCCCGAGGTGCTGACGCTCACGCGACACGACCGACCCCGGTTCAACACGGTGACGTTCAGCCGACGCAACCTGATGAAGCGCGACCACGTGACGTGCCAGTACTGCGGAAAGCGGCCCGGCACGGAGGAACTGACCATCGACCACGTCGTGCCCCGCTCGCAGGGGGGCCAGACGACCTGGGAGAACTGCGTCCTCGCCTGCGTGGCGTGCAACTCGCGCAAGGCCAATCGCACGCCCGAACAGGCCGCGATGAAGCTCAGGCGCCCCCCCTTCCGCCCCGCGTGGAAGCCGCTGTACGACGCCTCCACCGTCCGCATCGCCAGCTGGTCTCGCTTCCTCAGCGACGCCTACTGGAACGTCCCGCTGCTGGACCTGGACTGAAACCGCGACGACCCGGGCCGGCGGGCGCCCCCCGCCGGCCACTTCGCCTTGACCGACCCGGCCGGCCGGGGTAGGGTCCGTCGCGAACGTCCTTTCGCACCCATGTCTCGGATCGGTTCCCCGTTCCCATCAGGCGCCCCTCGTCGGGCGCGGCCGCGGGGAGGACTACACTCGGAGGATCGAACGCGACGGCCACCGGCCCGCCGCCATCGTCCCCTCCGCGCCCGAGACGAGCCGTGGGTCCGGATCCCGGGACGGCCAAGGACGGCCGCCCCTCTCGACACGTCGGTCGATCCTCGGGAGGCACCGTGCGCGAGCACGCCCAACCCAGACGCCCCGCGCGACTCCGCGCGTGGCCCGGGCTCATCCTTGCGGCCTTGCTCTGCGGCCCGGCCTCGGCCGAAGACCCGCGCGCGGTCCATCCGGACCTCGCCGGGGTCGTCGACCTGGCCGCGACCCGCGCCATCGTGTGGGACGCCCCGGACGGTCGGTGGGCGCTCCTCCAGGGGGGCGCCTCCGCCTCCCAGGGAGACCGGAGCGTCTCGGCGTCCAGCGTGGTCGTGCGGATCACCGGCCAGAAGCTCGACGGCCGGACGGTCTACCAGGCCGAGCTGTACGCCGAGGGCGAGGTGCGCGGCCCGGGCGCGGGGGCGCCGGCGCGCAAGGAGGGCCGTGCCGTCCTGCGCAGCGTGGAGGGGGTCAACGTCTCTCCCACGGCCGTCTGGCTGAAGGAGCCGCCGGCGGGCCTGGACGTGGTCGCCCGCGCCGGCTTCCCGGCCGAGGCCCCCGCGATCTCCGAGCCCCCCCGGCACCTCCCGCGCGAGGTCGTGGAGCAGGCCCGCGCCTCGGCCACGCCCGCCGACCCTCACGTCGTCGAGGCCCAGGCCGTCGTCCCCGTCCCGGACGCCGCCAGGCCCCCGGACGATCCCGCGCTGGAGCCCGCCCAGGGGATGGAGGCCCAGGAGCCGATCATCGACCTCCCCCCGATCGATGCCGAGCCGGCCATCGAGGTCCCCGACCTCGACGACTTCAACCCGAGCCCGACCCCGCGACCGCGCGACATGGCCCCCCTGCCCGGCGACCTGGAAGATCCGGGCGAGGTGCTCGGCCCCGCGCCCCTTCCGGGCGACCGCGACGACGAGCCCGCGCCCCCGCTCCGCGCCGACGAGCCCCTCCCCCCGGCCCTCGACGACGACGAGGAGATGGGCGAGGAGGGCGACGAGGACGAGCCGAGGGATCCGCTCGCGCCGCCGCCGCGCTTCCGGGCGCCGATCAACCCGGGCAGCCAGCGGCAGACCTGGATCAACCAGCGCAGCAGCCGGCCGATGTCGATCCAGAAGGATCGGTCCGGCGACACCGAGATCTGGATCGTGCGCGGGGGCATCCACGTCGTCTCCGTCACGGATGACAACGGCACGCTCGACGCGGAGGCCGAGAGCGCCATCATCTGGCGGCGCAAGCGCGAGGGCGATCCCGATTCGACGACCGGCCCCCAGGGCGAGGTGATCGACGACGCTGGCAAGCCGATGGAGATCTACCTGGAAGGGGACGTCGTCCTCCGCCAGGACGAGAACAAGTTCGCCGGCCGCGCCGACCAGCGGACCTTCCGCGCCGAGCGCGTCTACTACGACTTCGTCTCCGACCGGCTGATGGCGACCCAGGCCCAGGCGGACGTCTTCGCCCCGAACCTCATCAGCCCGATGAAGCTGAAGGCGCCGCGCATCGACCAGTTCCGCCCGGTCGTCCGCGGTCCCGACGGCTCGCTCGTCATGACCGACGACCGCGAGATCCGCGCCGAGCAAGCCATCTCCACCGGCAGCCGGTTCCCCGACCCGTCGTACAAGATCTACAACCGCTCCATCACCCTCTCGCGGCAGGCCACACAGGCGACCGACCCGAACTCGGGCAAGCCCTTGCGCGGGGGGGGCCTCGGGAGCGACCCCCAGGAGCAGGTGTGGCGCTATGACGCCCGCACCAACCTGTTCTACATGGGCTGGGTTCCCATCTTCTACTGGCCCCGCTTCACCGGCGAGTCCGACGACCTCGACCCGCCGCTGCGCATGATCTCGTTCGCCACGAACAACTACTTCGGCCAGCAGGTCCTCACCGACTGGAACGGCTTCAAGCTGCTGGGCATCCGTCGCCCCCGCCAGATCGACAACTGGAACATCGACATCGATTACCTCAGCGCGCGCACCAAGACCTTCCCCGCGCTGGGAAGCGAGGTCGGCTGGTTCGGCAACGACCTGATCAACGACGTCCGCGACCCGTTCCGCCGCGACCTGAACGCCAACCCGTCGATCACGCGCGACTACTTCGGCTACTTCGACATCTGGGGCCTTCAGGACAAGGGGATCGACGTGCTGGGCTCCGGCCCGGCCATCATCACCAACGGCCCGCCGGGCGCCGGCAGCCGCGGCTACCAGCGGTCGGGCACCCCCTCGTTCCAGGACATCCGCGGCCGGTTCAACCTGCGCCACCTCCAGCGCTTCCTCCCCGACGACGAGGAGCACCGCTTCGAGGACCGGAGGCTGCAGCTGGAGATCGGCTACTTCTCCGACCGCTACTTCCTGGAGGAGTACTACAAGCGGCTGTTCGACATCGGCATGGACCACGAGACCCTGCTGCACGGCCAGTGGCAGAAGGACAACTGGGCCATGAGCCTCCACGCGGAGGCGAACCTGATGGACTTCCGCACCGACACCCAGTGGCTGCCGAAGTTCGACTACTATCGCCTGGGCGACACGTTCCTCGGCGACCGCGTGGTCCACTCCTCGCACTCGGGCGTCAACTACGCCAACACGCACACCGACATCATGGTCAACAACCGCGACCTGTTCCCACTGCGGGTGAACAGCCCGGACCTGGCGTTCATCCCCTTCGACCCGATCTCGAACACGAGCGGGGTCTTCAGGGCGGGGCGCGCCTTCACGAACCATGAGCTGACCGTGCCGCTGAACATCTCGGACGTGGTGCGGTTCAACCCCTACGTCCAGGGCCAGGCGACCGGCTGGACCGACCAGATCGGCGGAGGCTTCTTCAATCAGCAGTCCACCGGGGCGCAGGGGAGGCTCTGGGGCGCCGCCGGCATCCACGCCGAGTCGACGATCTGGAAGGTCTATTCCGGCGTCGAGAGCGAATGGCTCAACATCCACGGCCTGAACAACAAGGTCAGCTTCTTCGGCAACTACCGCACCGCCTACTCCAGCGTGAAGCTCAACGACCTGGCCATCCAGGACGACCTGGACGATGACACCTACGAGATGGTCCGCCGGTACTTCGCCATCACGATGTGGAACAACGGGATCCTCCCCAATGGGTTCGACCCCCGCCACCTGATGCTGCGCCGGACCCTCTCGCCGATCACCGGCCCGAACGACGTCCAGTCCTCGATCGACACGCTGAACCTGGGCATCCACCAGCGGCTCCAGACGAAGCGCGGCCCCGAGGGGAGGCGGCGGATCGTCGACTGGATGACGCTCGACGCCTCCACCACGTACTTCCCCAACGCCGACCGCGACAACATGGGCAAGCCCTGGGGCCAGACCATGTACAACTACCAGTGGTTCGTGGGCGACCGGACGAGTATCATCTCGACCGGATGGTTCGACTACTGGGACCTCCGCGGCGGCAGGCCGCAGGACAACTACCTGGTGGGGGCGGTGAACCCCCAGGGGTTGAACGTCATCACCACGGGCGTCTCGCTGTCGCGGCCGCCGCGCGGGAACGTGTTCATCGGCTACAGCGTCATCGACTCGGCCATGATCCGGACGTCGGCCCTGAACACGTCGATCAACTACTGGCTCAGCCCGAAGTGGTACGGGACGTTCTCGAACTCCTACGACTTCGGCAACCAGATCCCGCTGGGCTCGATGTTCTCGTTCACGCGGGTCGGCGCCGACTACCTGCTGTCGCTCGGCCTGGCGGTCGACCCGCAGCGGCAGTCGTACCAGTTCGCGTTCCAGGTCTCGCCGCGGCTGGCGCCCACGCTCCGGCTCGGGTCCGGGACGGGGATGAACCAGTTCGATTCGCGGCTGGCGCCGGTACAGTGAGTCGAGGCCCGGCGACGACGCCCGAGGCGGGACACGAGGAGGACGGGCGGCCCCGCGCCGCGGATCCCATGCTCCACAGGACGCACGACCAGCCCGACGACGCCGCCGGGGTCCCCCCAGCCGAAGCCGCGGAGGCGGCCCCCCGCGGCCTGCTCCCGGTCCCCGAGTTCGACGAGCAGCGGTTCCGGCTCCAGTACCAGGACGCCTCGGGCGTCTCCTCGCAGGCCGACCGCCGGGGGACCCGGGGGAAGCTGACGGCCGGCCTGCGAGGCCTGAAGGCGGCCGTCCGGGGGGACTCCAGCTTCTACGCCCACCTCTACCGCGGCGTGATGATCGTCATCATCGCCGCCATCCTCCGCGTCAGCTTCTGGGGCTGGTGCCTGCTGGTGCTGGGGGGGAGCCTGGTCCTCCTGGCCGAGCTGATGCATAGCGCCGTGGACACCCTGGCGCGCGCCATCGGCGATCCCGACGAGCCCCGGCTGACCATCGCGCGGGAGATCGCCGCGGCCGGCGTCCTGATCGTCGCCTTCTCCTCGGGCGCCGTCACGACCGTGGTCCTGGCGACCCAGCTCCTTGAATTGTTCGGCCTCCCATGACTCCGCCTTCGTGCGTTCGAGGCATCATGACATCGCTCAAGTCTTGAATTCACGCGCCGCGCGCGGGACCATCTCCCCGGCCGGCCTTCCTCCGGCCGCGAGGCCCGGCGCCCACCCGGGCGGGGGGGGTTCGGCGATGCGCAGGTTCAGCCACGGCGACGGAGCCGTCCGCAAGGTCGTCGTGATCGAGCTCCACGGCCGGACGATGGTCGTGATGAAGGTGAAGCCGGACGGGTCCAGCACCCGCCAGGAGCAGGCCCTCCCCAGCGATGCCGCGGCGAGCGCCGTCGCCGACAAGCTGGCCGCGGAACTCCTCTCCCACGGCTACCGCGAGCACGGCGGCAAGAAGCCCGCCCCCGCGACCGCGGCCGCGAACGGCGGCCGCCCCGCCGCCAAGCCCAGGCCCGTCGCTCCCCCGCCGCCCCCCGAGCCCGACGGCCCGGACATCTTCGCCGACCTGGAGCCGGTCGAGTCCTCGGCCCCGCCGCTCGCCCGCCTCGCCCCCCTGCCCGACGCGGCCGCCCCGGCCACGACGAAGAAGAAGAAAAAGACCGGCAAGAAGAAGAAGGCCGCCAAGAACCCCGACGCGCTGGACAAGCGGGTCCTCGGGGCGGTCGCGGCCGTCGCGCTGGCGATCGTGGGGGGGGCCGGCTACATGGCCTATGACATCCTCCTGAAGCCGGCCTCGATCATCGGCGTCTGGAAGGGCTCGATGGTCGAGCACGAGATCGGCCAGTCGCTGACGCACACCGCCTACGCCCTGACGCTCGACGGGGCCAGGCACGCCTCGCTGTCGATCAACGACAAGGGGGTGGGGGACGGCACCTACAGCGTGAAGAAGGACCGGCTGACGCTGAAGCTCAAGGACGAGGAGGGGGAGGAGTTCGAGCGCAGCTACAAGTTCAAGGTCGACACCGCGGCGCTCTCGCTGATCGACCCGGACTCGGGCAAGCTGCTGGTCGACCTGGTCCGGCAGTTCCACGCCCCCGAGTCGCCGGCCGCCGGCAAGGCGAAGGCCGCCGCCGCGGCGAAGGATCTCGCCGACGACGGCGACCGGGCGGCCAACCCCGACGCCGAGCGGGCGTTGGCGTCGGTCGAGATGTCGGCCAAGGACGGCGCGTTCCGGCTGCGCCACCCGCCCGGTTGGGAGACCCAGACCGGCGGGAAGGCGGACAACACCTACTCGTACATCCTGCTCGACAAGGGTGCCGCGAAGATCACCGTCTACGCCGACATCACCGGCTCGCTGATCTCCGGCGCCGACTCGGCCAACGCCGCCGACTTCGAGGAGGGGAGCCCCTTCGCCCCCGTCCACAAGGCCCACGAACACTACGCCAAGTCCGGCACCGAGGAGTTGGGCGAGTACCAAGAGAGCGAGCCGGAAGTCTTCAAGGGGACCGGCTTCGGCGAGGGCCGCTTGTCGGTCTTCACCGCCTCAGCCGGCATGTTCGGCGGCAAGCTGAAGGGATACCACGCGACGGTCCTGAACCGCGACCGACGCATCTCCGTCCTCGCCTACGGCCCCGCCGAGGACTTCCCCAAGCTCCGCGCCACCTACCTGGCCGTCTGCCGCAGCCTGTCGCCGTGAGGCGAGGGCCGTCGCGACCGAGCGTCCCCAACGTTCCCCCTTCTCCCCTCGTGGGAGAAGGTGGCCGAAGGCCGGATGAGGGGGCGACCGGCGGCTCGCCTCGGACCAGGCTCGCATTATTGTGGTGCGGGCGTCCCGCCCGCACGGCCTTGGCTTGCGCGTG
>NZ_JBBCIR010000087.1:0-17251 GCF_037189885.1 Paludisphaera sp. | reverse complement strand
TCGGCGTTGTGTTCGACGGAGCACCGCGAGGGGGGAAGAGCGTTACGCTCGCGCCATGCTTCCTCGCGCCCCCAGGCCGGCCCGCTCCAGCGCCGGTTCGGGGTCTATCGCCGCGCGCCCGCCCTCACTTCGCGTCGGGGTTGAAGCGGCGGAGGGGCATCGGCTTGTAGACGACGAGCTGGGAGACGCGCAGGCCGCGGAGGCGGGCCTCGATGGGCATCAGGAAGGCGTAGTCCCCCTTGCGGACGAAGCGCGAGTCGCCGCGGGTGATCTGGGTGACGCTGATGCCGCCGGCGTCCCCGGGGAGGATGGTCGCCACGATGTTCCCCGGCACGAGCAGCCGCATCGGCTGGTCCATGACCATCTCGCCGACGACGTGCAGCCGCCCGGGGTTGCCGCCGACCCCCGCCGGCACCGGGTAGGCCCAGCCGTACAGCAGGTTCTGGCCGGCGTAGTCCCAGGCGTTCATGAAGCGGTTGAAGCCCGGATCCAGCGTCGTCACCACCATGTTGTTCGGCAGGACCTCGTTGTACGTCGGCGCGACGAGGGAGCGGTCATCCCCCTCGAAGTAGTCGACGTGGTCGGTCCGGACGACGTTCGAGCCGGGGCTGAACCCGATCGCCTCCACCAGCGCCGTGGGCGAGATATCGTCGGATCGGCTAGGCCAGCGGATCAGGAACTCCTGGATGTCGGCGACCGCGATCGGGAACTGCTGGCCGATGTGGTTCTGGATGACGATCCAGCGCTCGTTGGCGTTGATGACCTCGCCCCAGGCGCCCTCCGGCGGCGCGGGGGGGAGCCCCGCCGCCCCTCGCTGCGGCCTGCCGGCCAGCGCCTCCTCCATCGCCCGTTCCAGCGGGTCGTCGATGAAGCCCTGCGCGGTCGCCCGCGCGGGCGCCAGCGCCAGGCAGGCCGTCGCCAGCCCCAGCCACGCGGCGATCGCGATCCGGAGCCGTCCGTCGTGCAGCCGTCCCGTCGCGCCCATGGCCCTCTCCCCTTCTATTTGAATCGGCCCGCCGCGTCGCGCCGATCTCCCGGCGCGCACGATCCTCGTCTCCTTCACGATAGCGCCTCGCGGGGCGTCGATCAACTCGCGAGGGGCCGGAATCGGCCCGGATCATCGGCCCGTCCCGGCGTCTCCCTTCCCGGAGGACCAGACCACCCGGCCATGCCGCGTGACCTTCCAGGTCCGCCGCTTGTCGTCGAAGGCCAGGTCGTACCCCATCCAGGCGATCGGGCTGTAGCCGAGCATGAAGAGGGCCATCAGCCCGCCGAGCGCGGCGAGCAGGTAGCCGCCCCGGGGGGACTTCGTGAAGTCCCCGTCTCGGACCTCTCCGAAATCGAGCCGACTGATGTCGGGCTCGTCCGGGACGTAAACGACCACGATGGTCTCGGCGCCTTCGAGCAGGTCCCATATCGCCGGATGCACCTCGACGTTCTTGACCCCGGAGCCGGCGACGCGGTACTCGATCCGCTTCGTCACGCCGTTGGGGGCGGTGAAACGCCGGACGATCTCGGCCTCCCCCGGGACCCCCTTCGCGGCCAGCAACCCGTCGGCGCGTTGGCGCTCGCGCGTGTCGAGCGCGATGAACACCGCGGCGAGGGCGAGGAAGCAGCCGGCCGCGAAGGTGAAGAGGGCCATCCGCCTGGCCTTCCTCGCCATGATCCGGGCCGAGGTGTCGTCGGGCTTGGCGTCGACGTACGATTCCACCAGCGCCGCGAGCCGCTCGTAATCGGGGAACGACTCGTCGACCCGGACGATGGCCTTGCCGTCCGTGTCCGTGACGCGCAGGCAGGTCTTCTGGCTGTTCAGCACGTTCACCCTGGCCGCGGAGCCGATCTCGGACCAGGGATGCTTCCTCGCGCCTCGCCGCGTCTCGATCTCCATCCCGTCGGGGCCGACGACGATGCGATCGGGCAGGCCGCGCAGGGCGAAGGCCCGCGCGAACAGCCCCGTCGCCACGATCAATGGCAGCGTGGTCGTCGCGTGCAGCGACAACTGGCCGGATGGGACGCTGATCGCCAGGAGGAAGCTCGCGATCGCGATCGCGACCAGCGCGAGCCCCCCCAGGAAGAAGTACCTCGCGGACCCGCCCCCCGGACCGGGGTTCTCGAAGACCTCGTCGACGGCCGGCTCGCGATCGCTGGACATGGCCGAACCCCGCGGGTGATCATGGCTGCTCGCGTCAATCCACCGACGCGGGCGTCATGCTATCGCGGCGGCCGGTGGGCGTAAAGGAACCATCGAGGCCATTTCGTCATGGTCCGAATGGGCGTGGTGAATTTCCGACATCGGGCCGAATCCTCGGGGCCTCGCGTCGAACACCCCCGACGCCGCGCGTCGGCGGGCGTACAATGGACTCGGGGAGGATCGACGATCCCCGCGACGGATCCGGGACTCCCGCGCCGCTGTTGTCCATATTAAGCTGGACGCGTCGACGGATCGGCCGCGACGGGCGACAACCACACGAACCCCACGGCAACGCGATGATAACCGACTCCTCCTCCGGCCAGTATGACCGCACCGCCTCCTGGTCGGGACCCAAGAAGGCCGCGCCTCGCGACCTCTCCGGGATGGTCCTGGGGGATTTCCGCGTCGATCGGCTCCTCGGCCGCGGCGGCATGGGGGAGGTCTACCTCGCCGAGCAGATCAGCCTCAAGCGCCCCGTGGCGCTCAAGGTGCTGCTGCCGGAATGGGTGTCGCGGCCGGCCTACCTGAGCCGGTTCTCCATCGAGGCGACCGCGGTCGCCAAGCTCAACCATTCGAACATCGTCCAGGTGTACGCGCTGGGCGAGGCCGACGGCGTCCACTACATCGCGATGGAGTACGTCGAGGGGACGAACCTCCGCGAGTACCTGATCCGCAAGGGGTCGCTGGATCTCCCGCTGGCGCTCTCGATCATGCGGCAGTCGGCCTCGGCGATCGGCGCGGCGGGCGAGGTGGGGCTGATCCACCGCGACATCAAGCCCGAGAACCTGCTGCTCACGCGCAAGGGCCGGCTGAAGGTGGCCGACTTCGGCCTCTGCCGCGACATGGACTCGGACCGGCACCACGTCACCCAGCAGGGGACGACGATGGGGACGCCGCTGTACATGAGCCCGGAGCAGGCCCAGGGGCACGCGCTGGACCATCGCAGCGACCTCTACTCGCTGGGGGTGACGTACTACCACATGATCGTCGGCGAGCCGCCGTTCCGGGCCGACTCGGCGCTGGCCCTGGCGCTGAAGCACGTCCGCGAGCAGCCGGTCCCGATCCGGGCGCGCCGGCCCGACGTGCCGGCCGACGTGGAGCGGCTGGTGATGAAGCTGATGGCGAAGAAGCCGGACGACCGCTACCAGTCCGCGGGCGAGATGCTGGCCGAGCTGAACCGCGTCCGGGCCCAGATGACGACCATCGCCGGCGCGTCGGCCGTCGACCTGGCCGCGCTCCCCTCGGCGCCCTCCGGGCCCGTCGCGGCGCGGTCGCCCTCCGGGGCCGGCGTCGAGGCGCCGGGCCCGGCGCGAGGGTTCGACCCGGCCCCCCTGCTCCGCGCCCTGGCGGGCGGCGACGGCGCCGGGTGGTTCCGCCCGAGGAACCTGGCCGCGCTGGCGATCGCGGCGGCCGTCGTCGGCGGGCTGGCGGGCTGGCGGGCTCGCTCCGCCGAGCGCCTGGCGGAGCGTCGCGCCGCCGCCGCGGCGGCGCCCGCGCTGGGGCTGGGGCCGCCGTGGGGCTCGATCGAGCGTCGCGAGTCGGCCGAGGCGCAGTACCGATACGCCTGGCTCGTCGCCCCCCCCGACCGCCTGGCCGCCGCCTGGCTGGCCGTGCCGGGGTACTTCCCGGACTCCTACGATTGGGCGTCGCCGGCCTACCTGAACCTCGGCCGGGCGCTCTATCGCGAGCGCGACATCGGCCGGGTCGCCGGGCTGGCGGGCGACGTCCGGGCCTGGCGGGCTCGGCAGACCCGCGACGAGCAGCTGGCCCACGTCCTGGACGCCGCCGAGTCGATGCTCTTGCGCGACGTCGACGGCGTCATCGGCCGCGTCCGCAACGTGCTCGATTCGAGGGACCGGCCCCTCTCCGACCCGGGGCTCGTCGACTTCGCGCTGGAGATCGTCGCCGACGCGTTGCGCGCGATCGACCAGCCCGGCGCGACCGGCGCCGCGGCCCAGCGGCCCGAGCTGGCCGCGCTGCGGGGCCGGCTGCTGCTCCTGCGAAATCGCGTCCTGACGACGGACCTCGCGATCCGATGACGGCGTCGCGGCGTCGTGGTACGCTCTCTATAATGTAAGATCCGGGCGCGTCGGGGCGTGCCGAGGGGGCCGGGAGGCGGAGGACGGGATGGCATTCCTGAAGCGGGCCAACGGCGACTCGGCCGGGCAGATCATCGAGCTGACGCGGGAACGGACGGTCATCGGCCGGTCGCCGGACCAGTGCCAGGTCGTGCTGGGGCTCAACGGCGTCAGCCGCCGCCACGCCGAGGTCTACCGCCGGGGGGACGACTACTTCGTCGCCGACCTCAAGTCGCGAAACCTGACGCGGCTCAACGACGTCAAGGTGGTCCCCGGCGACGACCGCCGGCTCGTCCCCGGCGACCGCATCAGCATCTGCGACGTCGACTTCGTCTTCCAGCTCGAGGAGACGGACGAGGGCCCCCAGGACCGCGAGGTGGTGATCGTCGCCGACGGCGAGGCGTTCGTGGTCCCCCCGCTGCACACCCTGGACGCCTCGCGCTCCAGCGCCCTCGCCAGCGTGGTCAAGCCCGAGGTGAAGCTGCGCGCCGTCCTGGAGATCACCCGGGATCTCTCCACCGAGCTGAGGATCGACAAGGTCGCCCCGCGCGTCCTGGAGTCGCTCTCCCAGCTCTTCCCCCAGGCCGAGCGCTCGTTCCTCGTCCTGGCCGACCCGGCGACCGGGCGGCTGATCCACAAGGCCACCAAGATCCGCGCCGGCCGCGGCCGGATCAGCTTCAACCCGAGCGTCCCGGCCGACGAGGCCCCGATGCAGATGAGCCGGTCGCTGGTCAACCACGTCCTGGGCCAGAAGAAGGCCGTCCTCAGCCAGGACGCCGGCGCCGACAAGGACCTCCCCACCAGCGCCTCGATCGCCGACCTGAAGATCCGGTCGGTGATGTGCGCCCCCATGGTCACGCCCGACGGCCAGGCGGTGGGGATCATCCAGCTCGACACCAGCGACCGCATGCAGTTCCGCCAGGAGGACCTGGACGTGCTGACCGCCGTCGCCGGCCAGGCGGCGATCTCGATCCAGAACGCCCGGCTCCACGAGTCGCTCCTGGAGCGCGAGCGGCTGGAGCGCGACCTGAAGATCGCCGAGCAGGTGCAGAAGCGGTTCCTCCCGCAGCAGGTCCCCGACGTCCCCGGCTACGAGTTCTTCGCCCACTACGAGCCGACTTACGAGGTCGGCGGCGACTACTACGACTTCGTCCCCCTCTCGCACGACCGCCTGGCCGTGGCGCTCGGCGACGTCTCCGGCAAGGGGGTGGCCGCGGCGCTGATGATGGCCAAGTTCTCCGGGGACACCCGCTACTGCATCCTCACCGAGAACGCCCCCGGCCCGGCCGCCGCCGAGCTGAACTCGCTGCTGTTCGCCGCGGCGATCGACGAGAAGTTCATCACGCTGAGCCTGGGCGTCCTGGACTTCCAGACGGGGACCTACACGTTCGCCTCCGCCGGCCACCTCCCCATCCTGGTCCGCCGCGCCGACGGCCGGGTGGAGGAGCTGGGCGAGGAGATCGTCGGCTTCCCGCTGGGGATCGTGCCGGGGGCCGAGTACGAGCAGGCGCGGACGACCCTGGGCCCCGGCGACGTCGCCGTCGTCTACTCCGACGGCGTCTCCGACTCCCGAGGCGCGAAGGACCGGCTGTACGACAGCCGCGAGGACCGCCGCCTGCTCCGCCTCCTGGCCGGCACCCCCGGCGGCGCCGAGGAGGTCGGCAAGGCGATCCTCCGGGACGTCCGCGCCCACTCCCTGGGCCACCCCCAGGCCGACGACATCACCCTGATCTGCTTCGGCCCCACCGCCCCCCCCGGGACGACGCCAGAGTCACGCCCCGAAGGCCCCGGCTGAGCCCGCGTCGACGCGCGTGGACGAAGCCGTCTCGCGTCGCCCGGACGAGCCGCTCCGTGCCGAGGGGGCGAGCGAGGAGTTTCGTGATATCCCAAAAGGCAATGCGCGTGGGCGGATGAGCGTCGCTGTCCCGGCGATCTCGCCGGGATTATCGTAGGATGCCATGGCGGTTCGGGATTCCGATCGCGCGGGGGATTCCCAGTATGAAGTCGCTTCCTCGGGTGATCCTCGCCAGCGTGACGCTGACCATGGCGTTCTCCTTTTGGGCGGTGCGGTCGAGCCTCCAGCCCGGTCGCGGTCCGGCCCCGTCGCCTCAGAGTCCGTTCCTCCGCGACGTGGTCGAGCCGATCACCATCGTCGATGCCATGTCGTTCGACGACGGCGGAAGCAAGGGCCTCCGCTTCGCGGACGCGAGGGGAGTCGCGAGGGATGTCTGTCTGGAGGACACGCGCGTCTGGGAAGACGACCCGAACACCCTGGAAGGCCACCACAATATCATCCTGAACAGCTTCTTCCCTCACGGCGAAGAGGCGCGGCGGATCCCCATCTCGGGGGCCGAGGAGCGGGCGCTGCTGGGGCTCCTTGAGCGATGGGCCAGTCGCGATCCCGATGCCAAGGAGTTGGAACGGCGGTACGGGCTCTATGAGCGCGGGGAGACCGGCATCGAGGCCTTCTGGGATGGGCTCCCGGAGCGGCGTCGCCCGAAAGAGACGGCCGTGAGCATCCTTCGCGCCCTTCGTGCCAGGAACTGAAGCTCAGCCCGCCAGCGCGCCTGGCCTCGTTTCAACCACGCGGAGGGGAAGGGTCATGGATCTAAGCCGGGACATCCACCCCCTCCCCGACTGCAAGCGGCGCGCGTCGGAGTTCCTCGATCAGCTCCAGCGATCCGGCGAGCCGGTGGTGCTCACCATCAACGGCGAGGCCGAGCTGGTGGTGCAGGATTCCGCGTCGTATCGGCAATTGATGGACATCGCCCGGCGAGCGGACGAGATGGAATCGCTCCGCGTCGCCGTCGAGGAGATGAAGGCCGGCAAGGGCCGCCCCATCGAGGCGATGTTCGCCGAGATGGAAGCCCAGCTCGCCGCCGCGAAGGCGAAGCAAGGGGGATGAGCCGCCATCGGATCGTCGTCCAGCCCAGGGCGGAGGCGGAAGCCCTGGCCGCGTTCGATTGGATCGCCGAGCGTTCGCCCGCCGCCGCGTCTTGGAGGCCACGGCGTCTCCGCCTTGCTCGGGTCCTTGCCTGAGGATGTCGGGTAGCGGAGGACGGCGTCGAGGATTCGGGGACCCCCGATTGGCCCCGAGCGGCGTTGATTTAAGCCAATTCTCTGTTTATGATTAAGTTGCACCACGGCCCGCGCGTCGGCGGGGATGGACTTTGGATCGACGACTTCGACCGCGAGGCATGATGCCGACCCGCGCCACCACGACATGAGCACCTCGGTCAAGCTGAACAACCTCCGCCTGGAGCTGGACGACCCCGAGGAGTCGCTCCCCGCGCGCGCCGCCGGCCGCCTCGGCCTGGGTGCCGACGCGGTCCTGCGCTGGCGGATCCTCCGCAAGTCGCTCGACGCCCGCCGCGTCGACGACCTCCACTTCAACTACGCGATGGAGCTGGAGCTGCCGGCCGACGCCGCCGAGCGCGCCCTGTCCGCCGGCCTCCGCGACGTCCAGCCCTACCGCGACGAGGGCTTCGCCTGGCCCGACCCGGGCTCGTCGCCGCTGGAACGGCGGCCGGTGGTGATCGGCGCCGGCCCGGCCGGGCTGATCGCCGGGTACATGCTCGCCCTGCACGGCTACCGCCCGCTCGTCCTGGAGCGCGGCCGCGCCGTCAAGGACCGCGTCGCCGACGTCCGCGCGTTCGACGCCGGCGGTCCCGTCGACGCCGAGAGCAACTACCTCTTCGGCGAGGGGGGCGCCGGCACCTTCAGCGACGGCAAGCTCACCTGCCGCGGCGGCGGGCCCGACGTCCGCAAGGTGCTGGAGATCCTGGCCGACTGCCACGCCAAGCCCTCCGTCGTCTACGAGCATCGCCCCCACCTGGGCTCCAACCGCCTCCCCCTGGTCGTCCGCACCCTCCGCAAGAAGATGGAGGCCCTCGGCGGCGAGGTCCGCTTCTCCTGCCGCGTGGAGGACGTCGACATGGCCGACGGCCGGCTCCGCGGCCTGGCGACCAGCTCCGGCTACATCCCGGCCGACGTCGCGATCCTCGCCATGGGCCACAGCGCCCGCGACACTTACGACATGCTCCTGCGCCGCGGCATCCCCATCCAGGCCAAGCCGTTCCAGTTCGGCGTCCGCATCGAGCAGCCGCAGGGGCAGATCGACATGGCCCAGTACGGCCCCAGGCAGGGGCATCCCGCGCTGGGGGCGGCCGACTACACCCTGAACGTCCGCGCCGGGGCCTGCGACCTGTTCACCTTCTGCATGTGCGCCGGCGGCTACGTCATGCCCAGCGTCTCCGAGCCGGGCTACTGGTGCTCCAACGGCATGAGCGAGAGCCGGCACGACTCCCCCTTCGCCAACAGCGGCCTGGTCGTCACCGTCGACCCGACCCTGACCAGCTCCCACCCCCTGGCCGGCGTCCACTTCCAGCAGCACTACGAGCGCGCCGCCTACGTGGCCGGCGGGCGGTCCTACGCCGCGCCGATCCAGTGGGCGCGCGACTTCCTCGCCGGCCGCCCCAGCCGCGGCAAGCTCCCCTCCAGCTACACCCGGGGGACCGTCAAGCCGATGGACCTGGGCCGCATCCTCCCCGAGCAGGTCGCCGAGGCGCTGCTGAAGGGCCTGCCGATCATGGACCGCCGGATGGGCCGCCTGTTCCTCCGCGACGCCACCATCACCGGCCCGGAATCGCGCGGCAGCTCCCCGGTGCGGATCCCCCGCGACCACGTCGGCCTCCAGAGCCCGGCGGTCGCCGGCCTGTACCCCTGCGGCGAGGGGGCCGGCTACGCCGGCGGGATCGTCAGCGCCGCCGTCGACGGCCTCCGCGTCGCCCGCGCCCTGGTCGCCGCCTTCGCCCCCCCCGCGTGACGCCCCGACGCCCGCGAGAGCCGGCATGTTGGCGTGAGGCCACGCGTCGTCGCCGTTTTGGGGCGTCCGCGCGGCGACGGCTTGGCAGGCCGGCGATCCGACCTTAGCATGGCATCGCCGGTCGGAAGGCCGCCGTGCGGGAGGGCCCAACGTCCATGATCCTCGACTGCCCCCATTGCGGCTACTCCGGCCGCCTGCCCGACCACGCGAGCCCCGCGACGCACCGCGCGCGATGCCCGAAGTGCCGCCTCGGCTTCCACATCGACGACCCTCGCATCAGGGCCCTGGCGTCCGTCGACTCGGCCGGTGCCAGGACCGACCCCGACGACTCCTCCTACGAGCTGGACCCGATCGTCGCCGGCCCCGACGACCCGTGGGAAGGGCCCTGGTCCGACGGCCCCGACGAGCCCTGGGACGGCGACTGGTCCGGCGACCCCGGCGTCGTCCCCCCGCCGCCCCGGGCCGCGCCGGCGAGCCGACTCCCCGTCGTCCTCCCCCCGGTTCGGGTCGCCCATGCCCTGCGCCCCGCGACCCTCCGGATCCGGCTGTTCCAGGCGTGGGCGGTCGCCTTCATGGCCGCCGCCGCGGCGATCGCGCTGCGGACGGCCGTCGCCGCGTGGCGTTTCGACGACGCGCGATTCTTCTCCGACGAGCTGCTCCGCCCCGTCGCCGCCGTCGTCCTGCTCGTCTGCGCCGCGGCGTTGCTCTGCCTCTCGGTCGACGTCAGCCGCCGCCTCACCCGGCTCTCCTACGGCCCCCCCCAGCCCCTCGCGCCGTTCCCGCCCCCGCCGCCCCGTCGCCCCTCCGACACCGACGGCGACGGCCGCCGCGACCGCTGAATCCGGCCCCGCCCCCGGATCCCGCTTGACTCTCGCCCCTGGATGGCAATAAATTGCCATGTGGCAATCGATTGCCACTTCACGTCCGGGGAGGATTCGGCATGGCGAAGGGCGACCCGCGGGAGCCGCTCGGGGCTAGGGAGCGGCAGATCATGGACGTCGTGTACCGGCTGGGAGAGGCGTCGGTGGCGGACGTCCTGGCCGGCCTGGCGGATCCCCCGTCGTACTCGGCGGTGCGGACGATGGTCCGCTCGCTGGAGGCCAAGGGGCTGTTGAGGCATCGCCGCGAGGGGGTCAAGTACGTCTATCGGCCCGCGCACTCGCGCGACGCGGCCAGGCTCGGGGCGCTTGAGCACCTGATGCGGACGTTCTTCGCCGGCTCGGCCGCCGCGGCCGTGGAGGCCATCCTGGATCCCTCGGTCGCGAAGATGTCCGACGAGGAGCTGGAACGGCTGGAAGCCCTGATCCGAGACGCCCGGAAGAAGGGGAAGTGACATGACGCGCGCGCTGCTGCTCGACGCCGCCGTCCGCTCGACGATCCTCCTCCTGCTGGCCGCCCTGGCCGCCGGCCTGCCGCGGCGCGCCTCGGCCGCGCGCCGGCATCGCGTCTGGGCGACGGCCTTCCTGGGCCTCCTCGTCCTGCCGGCCGCCTCGGCGCTCGCCCCGGGCTGGGCCCTCGCCGTCCTGCCGCCCCCCGCCCCGACGCCGGCCGCCCCGGTCGTCGCCCGCGTGGAGAATGTCCCACGACCGATGCTCGCCGAGCCGGCGCCGGCGACCGACTCGGAGCCCGTCGCGGCCATGCTTCCGTCGGCCGTCGCTCCGTCGCGGCGGGAGTTCGCGGCGCCGTCCCGTCTCGACCCCTGGGCGATGGCGTGGGGGGCGGGCGCGGCCCTCACGGCCCTGCCGACGGTCGCCGGCCTGGCCACGAACGCCCGCCGCCGGCGCGCGTCCCGTCCCCTGGGCGGGGCGTGGTCGGCGTCCCTCGACGAGATCCGCCGCGCCCTGGGCGTGCGCCGGCCGGTCGACCTGCGGATCGGCGGGGGGTCGGAGATCCCGTCGACGTGGGGCGTCGTCCGCCCGGTCGTCCTGCTGCCGGCCGAGGCCGAGTCCTGGCCCGAGGCCACGCGCCGGGTCGTCCTCTCGCATGAGCTGGCGCACATCCGTCGGGGCGACGCGGCCGTCCACCTGCTGTCCAGGCTGGCCGTCTCCCTCTTCTGGTTCCAGCCCCTGGCCTGGCACGCGCTCCGCCGCATGCGGGCCGAGTGCGAGCACGCCTGCGACGACATGGTGGTCGCCTCGGGCGAGCGGCCGGCCACCTACGCCGAGCAGCTCGTGGCCCTCGCCCGCCGACTCCGCGCCCCGAGGCTCGCGGAGGCCGTCGCCATGGCCCGCCGGAACGCGCTGGAGGATCGGGTGAAGGCGCTCTTCGACGACGCTCGCGGCCATGCGCCGCTGGGTCGCTGGCCGGGCGCCCTCCTGCTGGCGGCGGGCCTGGCCATGGCGTCGCTGCTCGCGACGGCCCAGCCCGCGCGCCGGGCCGCGGCAGCGCCCGAGGCGCCGGCGCCGGCCCCGATCGCCGCGCCCGTCCCGGAGGATCCCGCCTCGACGCCGAAGCCGACGCCGACGAAGTTCCCCGACGGCCCCCCCAGGCGGCTGACCGGCCGGGCCGTGGTCGACGCCGACGGCGCCCCGGCCGCGGGCGCCGAGGTCTCCCTCTGGTGGCCGCCGCGCCGCGACGACGTGGACGGCCGTATGAGCGATTCGATCCTCAAGACGACGAAGGCCGGCCCCGACGGCTCCTTCGAGTTCGACGCCGCGCCGGCCCGCTACCGCGTCTGGGCGACGCTCGACGACCTGGCCACGTCGCGCGGCCTGGCCCGCTGCGTGTCGGTGGTCGTCCCGGAGGGGGACGAGGAGCCGAAGCCCGTCGAGCTGCGGCTCAAGCCGGCCGTCGCGGTGACGGCGGTCGTGAAGGCCCGGGCCGACGGCCGGCCGATCCCGGGCGCGCTGATCGAGATGGGCTGGGGCGTCTTCCCCGAGGTGTTCATGGCCGACGAGCGGGGCGTCGCGCGGGTCTTCCCCCTCGACGCCGAGCTCTGGAACCTACGCGCCCGCGCCGAGGGCTTCGCCGCCGAGGCGCGATGGCTGAACCTGGACAACGGCCGCGACGCCGAGGTCGAGTTCCTTTTGGGCCCCGGCGCCGACCTGAGCGGCGTCGTCCGCGACCCCTCGGGGCACCCCGTCGGCGGCGTCGGGATGAGCGTCCGGGTCGCGAACGTCCCGGATCAGTACGACTGGATCGTGACCGACCCCGACGGCCGTTACGTCGCGCGGAGCGTCCCGCGCGACGTCGACCTGACGATCAACCTCTCGAAGGAGGGATACACGCGAAAGGACGTCGCCATCCGCGTCGAGGAGGCGGAGCGGGCCCTGGACCTGACGATCGAGCCCCGGCCCTTCGGCGGCTCGGTGGCGGGCGTCGTGCTGGACCATGAAGGCCGGCCCGTCGCCGGCGCCCTGGTGACGAACCCCGGGACGTCGAGCAACGAGACGCGCGAGACGCGGACCGGGCCGGACGGGACGTTCCGGCTGGACGACCTCTATCGGGGGATCATGCGGGCCACCCAGGTCGTCGTCCGCGCCGACGGCTTCCAGGCCAGGCGGCTCGACGTCGAGCCCGGCCCCGCGGATCGGCCCGGCCGCGCGACGATCGCGCTGGAGCCCGGCCACCGCATCCGCGGCCGGGTGGTCGACGCGGAGGGCCGGCCGCTCGAGGGCGTCCGGGTCGCCCACGGCGACGGGTTCAACCCGTTTGGCGACGGAGGCACCGGGACGACGGACGCGGACGGCCGCTTCGCGTTCGCCGAACTCCCCCCGCGCTGCCCGCTCGAATTCTCCAGGGCCGGCTATTCGGATCTCCGTCGCGACGACCTCCCGCTGGACGGCCCCGACGTCGTCGAGGTCCGCATGGTGCCGGCGGGCGTGATCCTGGGCCGGGCGGTGGACGGCTCCGGCCAACCGCTGCGGGCGTTCCGCGTGCGAATCACCCATTCGCCGCTGCGGGGGCGCGACGAGCCGAGCCCCGGGCTATGGTCCACCCTGGTCGAGCCCGGCCAGGAATTCCGGTCGGACGACGGCCGGTTCCGGCTCGGCGACCTCCCCGTCGGTGCGCCCCTCCTGGTCAGGGTCTCGGCCCTGGGGCATGAAGACGCGACCGCCGAGCGCGTGGTCGTCGCCCGGCCCGGGGAGGCGAGCGAGGGTGTATACCGGCTCGCGGCCATCGACCCGGCCTCGGTCCGGTCCTACGCCGGCCGGCTCCTCCGCGCCGACGGCAAGCCGGCCGCCGGCGCCGAGCTGCGGCTGGTCGCCAGCCGACCCCCGGGGGAGGCCGGCCGCGCCCGCTTCAACTGGGACGTGTTCGCCCG
Organism: Paludisphaera sp.; assembly: GCF_037189885.1. Lineage (NCBI taxonomy): Bacteria > Pseudomonadati > Planctomycetota > Planctomycetia > Isosphaerales > Isosphaeraceae > Paludisphaera > Paludisphaera sp. The sequence goes on along the minus strand of NZ_JBBCIR010000087.1, from coordinate 3,893 downwards.
GTTGGATTTGGACCCGTCGATCGCGCGGTACGCGGAGGCCGTCGCCGACGCCGAGGGTCGCTTTCGCTTCTCGGGGTTCCCCCGGGACGCCTCGGTCTCGCTGTACTGGCGAGGCGAGGGCATCCCGCCCGGCTCGTCCGAGCGGCTGGACCGCCTGGACGACGCGGCGGCGGGGGCCCTCGACGTGACGCTCGATCCCCCCGCGCGGGTCGTCGTCTCGGTGGACCGCGCGAAGCGGCCCCGATTCGACGAGCTCCGGATCAGCCCGCGACGTCCCGAGGGGCCCACGCGGACCGCCTCGCCGACGCCGGACGACCCGTCCCTGTTCGAGCTCGACGACCTCGCGGCCGGCGAGCAAGACCTCTACCTGATGGGCCCGCTCGAACCCCTCCCGAGCACCCCCGGGGCGTTCACCCGGCGGACTCTCGACACCCGCCGCGTCGTGCTGAAGGCCGGCGAGACGCTGCGGATCGAGATCCCGTGATCCCTCGGCCGGGGCGAGGGGACCGGCATGCCCGTTGCTTCCGCCGGTCGGGGATGCTTACGATCGTCGAGCCAGGCATCACCACATCGCCCCGACGCGGGAGGATCCCATGAAGCCGCAATGCCGCCGCCGGAGGTTCCTGCAGGCCGCCGGCGCCACGATGTTGGCGCCGATGGTCGCCCCCTCGCTCCGGGCCGGGACCGCCCCCGCCCCCGCGCCGCCGTCGTCGCCGGTGGGCATCGCCCGCTGCCGGAAGTACGACCCCGGCGCGGTCCTCGCCGAGCTGGAAGGGCTGATGGACAAGCTCGGCGGCCTCCGGCCCCTGGTCGAGGGGAAGACGGTCGCCGTGAAGGTCAATCTCGTCGGCAACGTCCGCCAGGACGTCCACGGCAAGCCCGCCAGCCGGACGTATCAGGTCCACCCCGCCGTGGTGCTGGCCGTGGCCCGGATGCTCGACAACGCCGGTGCGCGCAGGGTCCGGTTCCTGGAGTCGACCCACCAGCACGAGGCGTTCGAGCCCTACCTCAAGGCCGCCGGCTGGGATCTGGACGCCCTGACCGCCACCAAGATCCCCGTCGAGTTCGAGGACACCCGGAACCTCGGCAAGCGGAAGTCGTACCGGGAGATCAAGGTCCCCTGGGGCGGCTCGCTCTACCCGGCCTACCACGTCAACCCCGCGTACCACGAGTGCGACGTCTACGTCTCGCTCGCCAAGCTGAAGAACCACTTCACGGCCGGCGTCACGCTGGGGATGAAGAACAACTTCGGCGTCACGCCGATCGCCCTCTACGGCCAGGCCGAGCACAGGGAAGACAGCACCAGCAGCCGCGCGATGTTCCACGACGGCCAGGAAGAGCCGGCAGACGGCATCCCCAAGGAGCTGTCCCGGACCACCCCGCGCGTGCCGTCGTACCGCGTGCCCCGGCACATCCTGGACTCCGTCGGCATCCGGCCGATCGACCTGGTCATCATCGACGGCATCGAATCCACGTCCGGCGGCGAGGGCCCCTGGGTCCCCACGAAGCCCCAGGAGCCGGGCCTCCTGATCGCCGGCCGCAACGCCGTCTGCGCGGACTCGATCGCCACGGCCGCCATGGGGTACGACCCGATGGCGCCGCGCGCCACCGGCCCCTTCCCCGGCGACAACCACCTGGCGATGGCCGCCGAACTCGGCCTGGGGACCAACGACCCGCGCCAGATCGAGGTCGTCGGCCTCTCGGTCGCCGAGGCCCTCCACCCCTACAACTGGCAGCCGCCGAAACGCGACGTCTGACCGACGGCCGCCGTCGGTCTCGCGGTAGGCCGTCGTGGTCAATCGTGTCGGTCGCGGGCAATGTTCCTGTAGTAGCCCGTCGCGGCTAAAAGTGTGGGTCGCGGCCGTCCTCTTTGTAGGCTGGGTCGCGACCCAGCTCCGGGATACGCTTCGGCTTGCGCAAGCAGGGGCTCGACCTGGCCTACGAAAAAGCCCACATCCTTCGATGACGCGGTCCAGTAGGCTGGGTCGAGACCCAGCATGGAATACGCTCCGGCTCGCGCAAGCTGGGTCTCGACCCAGCCTACGAAGACTGAGGGCGCGTCAGCCGTCCAGGCCGAGCCAGGCGGCGGCGTTGCCTCGCGCGATGCGCGCCTTGTCGGCCTCGGACGCGCGCAGGACTTCCAGCTTCAAGAGCGCGAGGTCGGGGTAGTGGAACGGCGCGCCGGTGCCGAAGGCGAGCCGTTCCGCCCCCAGGGCCGACAGCAGACGGCCGATCTCGTCGGTCAGGACGGAGTCCATCCGGGAGATCTCGATCAGGTAGTTCGCCGGCAAGTCCCCCTTCCGGCCGAGCGGGCCCCCGGCGAAGCCGGCGCCGTTGAGGATCATGAACCGCGCGTCGGGCCGGGCGGCGACCAGCGCCGCGACATCGGCGAGCGGCACCTCGGGCACGTCGACGATCCAGCTCTGGTTGCGGACGTCCTCGACCCGGATCGGGATCGAGATCGGCATCCCGATCGCGGTCGCCGCGTCCACGAGCGCCAGGCAGGCGGCGTCGGACAGGGCGTAGCCGTGCCACTTCGGGTAGAGCCGCAGGCCGCGGAAGCCCAGGTCGCGGCAGGCCCGCAGGTCGTCCTCCCAGCCGGCGTAGGCGGGGTTGATGACGGCGAACGGGATCAGCCGATCGGCCCGGCCCCTGACCTCGGCCGCGAGCCGTTCGTTGGCCGGCTGGGTGTTGCGATAGGTGATCGCCAGGGCGCTGGAGACGACGGCCTGGCCGATCCCCTTGGCGTCCATCCGGGCGAGCAGGCCGGCCGCGTCGTCGTGCCGGAGCGCCCGGAAGGCGAACGGCCCCAGGTAGGCATTCACGTCGAGGATCATCGGCGGACCCCTTCCAGCAGGCGGGTTATGTTGCCGCCGAGGATCTTCACGCGGTCGTCGTCGGAAATCTCGGCGCCCCGGATCCGGCCGACGCCGTTGGTCATCGACATGTCGCAGCCGAAGACCACGCGATCGGCGCCCAGCGTCCGGACGGCCGCCTCGACGACGCCGTCGTCGGGGACGCTGCCGCTGGTGTCCAGGTGGACGGTCGGGGCGTGACGAAGGGCCTTGATGGTCCACTCCCAGTCGCCGCCGCCGCAGACGTGGGCGCAGAGCAGCTTCGCTTCCGGGTAGCGGCTCGCCAGCGCGGCGATCCGGCCGCCGTCGGAGATGAACGGCTGGCCGGGGAGGGGGTGGTGGGCGTGCCCGGCGTGGTGGAGGATCACCGCGCCCAGCTCCACGGCCGCCTCGATCACCGGGAAGACAATGGGATCGTCGCAGAAGTATTCGTTGTACAGCTTCACGCCGACGAACCCCAGGTCCCCCACGCACCGGCGGACCTCGTCGACGGCCTCGGCCCCGACGCCGGGATTGACGTAGCAGTAGCCCAGGACGCGGCCAGGATGCCGCTTCATGGCGTCGCGGACCCAGTTGTTGCACTCGCGGAAGCCGTCGGCCGTCGCCGGCCGCTTCGGCGTCAGGAGCGAGCAGCAGAGCTGGTCGATCCCCAGCCGATCCGCCGCGTCGATCAGCGCCAGGTCTTCCGCCTCCCACGACGGCCGCGATCGATGATGCAGATGGGCGTGGCAGTCGATCACCCTCGCGCGATCTCGACTTCCCGCCCCGCCCCGCGTCGACGCCATGCCCCCCGCCGTCGCGGCCAGCGCCGCCGACGCGGCCAGGAACGATCGTCGCGAGGTGGAGCCGTCGGGGGGACGTGGGGACATGAGATTCGGCCTCGAATGCAAATACAAATGCTCTGTAGAAAACCCATAGTCGCACGATCATAACGTTGAGAGTGATGGCCCGGAGGATGATCTCGCGGGCCTGGGACGGTTCCGTCCGCGCGCGGAGCGCCGAGCCCAGATGACGCTTGATCATCGAGTTCACCGTCTC
>NZ_JBBCIR010000086.1:0-2578 GCF_037189885.1 Paludisphaera sp. | reverse complement strand
CCTCCAGGGGGACCGGCCCATCGAGTCGATCCGCCCCGGCGACCTCGTCCTCTCCCAGGACGTGACCACCGGCCGGCTCGCCTTCAAGGCCGTCGTCGAGGCCTTCCACAACCCGCCCAACTTGACCTACGACGTCGACCTCGGCTCCGAGGTCGTCCGCCCGACCGGCATCCACCGCTTCTGGAAGGCCGGCCGCGGCTGGGTCATGGCCCGCGACCTCGAGCCCGGCGACCGCCTGCGGACCGTCGGCGGCACGGCCGAGGTCGTCTCCGTCGCCAAGGGGGAGGAGAAGGTCCCGGTCTTCAACCTCCTGCTCGCCGACGCCGACAGCTACCACGTCGGCTCGCTGGGCCTGCTGGCGCACGACAACGGCTTCGTGGAGCCGGTCGCCGCCCCGTTCGACGCCGTCCCCGACGCCGCCGAGCTGGTCGCCGCGAGCAAGCCCTGAACGCCACGAGGGCCGACGCCCCCGGGGCGTCGGCCCGGGCCTCCCGCGTCGTCCGGCGTCCTGGCGACGATGGATCGACACGCGCCACATCGCCGATTGAGCGGACGACCGGCTTGCCCATGCCTTGTCGGATGCTCGGCCGCCCCGAACGAGGGGGCGAGGGGCCGACCGAATGCCTTGATCCCGGCGGTCGCCCTCATGTTGGAAATGCATGGACCCACTTCCGGGGGCCTCTCCCCCTTCCCCTTCTCGGGAGGTAGCGACATGATCGCGGCATGGCTGCTCGGCGGCGCGTTGTGCTTGGCGACCGGCGACGACGGCGCGGGGCCCCCCGGGCCCGACCGCGCCGCCTACGAGGCGGCCGCCGCCGCCGCCGGCCGCGACGCCCCGGCCCACGTCGACCTCGCCCTCTGGTGCGAGGCCCGCGGCATGGCCGCCGAGAAGGCCCGCCACCTCGCCCGCGCCGTCCTCCTCGACCCCGACGACCAGCGCGCCCGCGGCCTGCTCGGCCAGGTCAGGCGCGACGGCCGCTGGATGCGCCCCGCCGACGTCGCCCGCTCCGTCGAGGAGTCGCCCGACCAGAAGGCCCTCCTGGACGAATATTTCGAGCGCCGCGCCGGCGCCGCCGACAAGGCCGACGACCAGTACAGGCTGGCCCTCTGGTGCGAGGAGAAGGGCCTGGCCGAGCCGATGGTCGCCCACCTCCGCCGGACCCTGCAGCTCGACCCCGGCCGCGAGGGCGCCTGGCGCCGGCTGGGCTTCAGGAAGGTCGGCAACCGCTGGATCAACCCCGAGGTCGAGGCCGCCATCAAGGCCGACCGCGAGGACCGCGCCCGGGCCGACAAGGAGTGGGCCCCCCGGCTGGAGAAGCTGCGCGACGGCCTGGCCTCCCGAGACAAGGCCAAGCGATCCGAGGCCCTCGCCGCGCTGGCCGAGATCGACGACCCGCGCGCCTCCCTCTCCGTCTGGAAGGTGTTCGGCAAGGGGGGCGACCTGGCCCGCCAGCGCGTCGCCGTGGACATCTTCAGCCGGATCGAGGGCCCCGAGGCGTCGACGGCCCTGGCGACGCTCGCCGTGTTCAGCCCGCACGCGGCCATCCGCGCCGACGCCGCCGCCCTGCTCCAGCGTCGCGACCCCCGCGAGTTCGCCGGGATGCTGGCCGGCCTGATCCGCAAGGAGGAACGCTACAGGGTGAAGCCCGTCGAGGGCCCGGGCTCGCGGGGGGAACTCGTCGTCGAGGGCGAGACGGCCAACGTCACGCGGCTCTACTCCCCCCTCCAGAATCCCGTCTTCTCCCCCTGGGACTCCCTCCAGACCGACGCCTACGGCCGCATGACGGCGGTGCGGCACCTCGGGGACGCGTTCGGGCCGCGGACGCCGCTCTCGCTATTCAGGGGGACGCTCCCATACATCGGCAAAGAGCCGGACGCGTATGGCATCCCCGTAGTCGGTGTCTTCTCATCGTCGATTCCCGACCAGACGGCGAGGCTTCCCGGCGTAATGCTGTCCAACGGCCTGCCCCCGGACGCGGCCAGGCTCGTCGCCGGCCTGGCCTCCTCGGCGCGGCCGGACATCACGCCCGCCACCCACTTCAACGCGACCCCCGTTTATGGCGTCTACCTGACGATCCCGGTCGAACGGATGATCGCCGAGGCCCGCGCGTCCGTGGCAATCGCGCGGCAGCGTCAGGCGGAAGACGTGGCGGCGATCGAGGCCCGGAACGCCTCGATCCGCGAGGTGAACGACCGGGCCGTCGCCATCCTTTCCGGCGTGAGCGGCCAGGCCTTCGGCGACGACGCCGAGAAGTGGAGCCGGTGGGTCTACGACCTGGAAGGCTACGGGTTCCCGCTGCGCTCCGAGTCCCAGCCCCCCCCCACCTTCGTCGAGGAGGTCCCCCTGGGCTTCCAGCCCCAGGCGTTCCCCACCCTCCAGGCGAACCTCGTTGGGCTGTCCAACGTCGGCCCCTCGTGCTTCGCGGGGGGGACGCTCGTCCGCACCCTCCAGGGGGACCGGCCCATCGAGTCGATCCGCCCCGGCGACCTCGTCCTCTCCCAGGACGTGACCACCGGCCGGCTCGCCTTCAAGGCCGTCGTCGAGGCCTTCCACAACCCGCCCAACTTGACCTACGAC
>NZ_JBBCIR010000085.1:0-4320 GCF_037189885.1 Paludisphaera sp. | reverse complement strand
CCGGGGGCAAGTGGTGGGCGACCGCCTCGTAGTACTGCTCGGGGATGCTGGCGTTGGCCATGGCGGTAGTCTCCTTGATGGAGAGGGACTACCGGGACAGGGCGCAAACCGGATGCCAGCGGGTTTTGTCAGAGCTTGTTAAGTCGAGCCCCGCCTCGGCGGCCGACGCCGTGGCCGCGGCGCTGGCCGAGGGGATCGACCCGGCCGAGATCGGCGAGGCGATCTCGCTGGCCGCCAACCAGCTCGTCCTGCGCGACGGCGGCCGCCCCGAGCGGTGGGCCTCGCCCGGCAAGCCGCCGGGCAGCGTCGACGGCGATTCGGTCGGCGTGCACGCGAGCGACGCGGTCAACGCGTGGCGCAACATGGCCCGCGTCGCGAACCCCCGCAACGCGGCCGCCTGCCTGATCCTGGCCGGATACGAGGTCGCGCGCGACCGCCAGGCCCGCGCCGCCGAGTTCCTGAGCTGGTCGCCGCGGCCGCTCGACGAGTTCACCGAGGCCGTCAAGACGACCGCCCCGGACGGCCTGCTGGCCGAGGCCGAATCCGCGATCCGGGCGAACCAGCAGGAGATCGCCTCGGCGGTGATCCACCGCTACGGCGCGCTCGGGCACGAGCCCGCGCCGGCCTTCGCGCTGATGCTGAAGTACGCCGTCAGCGAGGACGGGGCCCTGCACGGCGAGAAGTACTACAACACCGTCCGCGAGGAGTTCGAATCGACGCGCCCGGCCTTCCGCTGGCGGCAGCTCGTCGCCCTGGCCCGCGTGACCGCGAGCGAATGCGGCCGCCCCGCCCCGGGCGTCGCCCAGGCCAGGGAACTGCTCAAGGCCTGACCGGCCGCGAGGAAAGCGGCGGCCCCGAGTGGCGACCGCCGTCGAGGCGCGCCCCCGCGTATCGGCAAGCCGATCGCCCACTCCCACCCCACGGCCCGTGGGCCCGACCCGTCGTGGGCCGGATGGCGGACGGACAAGGCGGCCCGGGCATGGATGCGCCACGCCGACGACACGAATAACCGGCGGCCCGCGGCGATCATCGAGAGGCATCGGCCGCGGGTTGTCGTCCTGATGCTCGGCGTCCGCGACGCTTCGGCCAGCCGCGCGATCATCCGAAGGCCCCGAAGTGGAGCATCGCCTTCAAAACGGCTGAAACGTCGAGTCAACTCATCCCGATTTCATCATCACGATTTTCCAGCGCCTGCCAGCAACGCTCTCGCCGGATCGTATCGAGCCGAGAGTGATCGACCACGGGCAAGCGATCCGTCATCATCGACACGAACTCGTCCGCGAGCGACCCGATATCGTGCGTTCCGTCCGCGAGATACGAGGCCAGGACGATCTGACCGGCCTTGGCCCACGAACCATCCCCGCCGTAAACCACGTCATCGGCCCGGTGAGAGACGCCGTCGATCACGAAGACCGGCCGATCGTCGCCCAGGGCCTCGTGGTCCCTCACGAGAATCCCAGAGAAGCCGGCCGAACCATCCACATCCGATAGTCCCGCGGTAATGATCTGGGTCACGCGCACATTCGCCTCCTTGATTCCACGGTCGGACCCCGCGTCAATCGTCGTCGCGCGGGCCTGCGACCCTCGGGCGCTTCCGCCCGAGGATCGCGAAGCGGGACGGACCCGGCCTCAGCGGGAGGGCGGGGCCGGGGCCGTGGCGGGGGGAGGCGTCCGGGTCGGGGCGACGGCCGGAGGGCGGGGCTGGGCGTTGCGGAACACCGGGATCAGCCCGTTCTCCACGACGGGGCCCATCGCCGAGGGGAGCGAGGCCCGGAAGTCATACGCGCCCGGCCCGTCCGGCGTCGCCGAGACCCCGAAGAAGGCCGGCTCGGCGGGGAGGCCGGCGGGTTCCTTCAGGTCGGGCCGGTTCGTCGTGGCCGCCATCTGCGCCGCCATCATGCGAGTGATCCCCTGGCCGTTGACGATCGCGAGGAAGCTCGCCCGGTCGGCCAGCTCGGACCGCACCTGGCGGAATCCGGCCAGCGAGCCGACGGTCGAATCCCCCTTCGCGAACTGATTCAGCCGCGCCTCGGCTTCCTCCCAGGTCGGCGCCGTGACCTGGATCACGCGCCGGCCGTCGACCCCGGTCCAGTAGCTCATCGAGTCGCCGCCGAGCATCGCCTTGATCTGGTCCGCGCCGCCCCCCTGCCCCAGCTTGGCGATCTTGTCGACGTCGAACGTCGCCGTGATCCGGGTGAAATTCACGCCGCCGTGAACCTTCGCGTCGCGCTCGACCTCGACCTCCTTGTAGAGGTTGAAGGGGCTGTCGGCGTCCTTCATCGCCTGGAACGTCGCCTCGATGGCTTCCAGGTAGACCTTCGGGTCGGAGGCCTCCGTGACGTTGAAGGTCCTCATGCCGCCGGCCATCGTCGAGGTCCCGAAGGTCTTGATCCGCCCGAGCGTCTTGAACCGCTCCATCACCCGAGCCATCGCCGGGGAGCCCTCCCCCGTGGGGTTCAGCATGCGGAGGCTCATGCCCTGCCACTGCTGCACGGTGTCGGCGGACATGTTCATGTAGATGTAGAACGCGGCGTCGGGCGCCAGCCTGGCGAACTCGGCCGGGAGCTCCTCGACGGCCTCGACCGGCTTGGCCCCGGCGGCCGGCTTCATTTCGAAGCGACCGGCGATCCGCAGGCCTTCGGCCGCGAAATCGAGGTTCAGCGCCAGCGACCGCGCCGTCTTGAGCGAGTCGAACATGCCGGCGTACATCTCCTTGATCGTGTCCATCGACGCGCCGTTGGGGGCGTTGTTGGCCGCCTGGTCGAGCGTCGCCATCAGCGCCTGCCGGGCCTGATCGATCTGCTCCCCGTACCGCTCGGCGAGCCGCGCGGCGTTGACGTAAACGCCGAGGTCGCCGGCCAGGAACGGCGTCGCCAACGCCGGGGTGAGGGAGGCGGCGAGCGACTTATCGCCCGGCTTCGCCACCCCCGCGATCAACGCCTCGTCGGGGCCGAACGCCGTGAAGCCGTCACCATCGACCGCATACCACGACCCGGCGCCGAACGGGCTGGCGAACGACTCATACCCGCCCTCCTCGGCCTTCGTCGCGACGTCCTTCCCCCCCGCGAGCGCCTTGAGGACGCCCTTGGCGTCGTCCTTCATCACCAGGATCGCGAACGGCGGAACCCCATCCGGCCCCGGGGCCTCTCCGCGCAGCAGCCCGACGACCGGGGCGTCGACGACGTCCGCGCCATACTGCCCCTTCCACTGGTCGACGAACTGATCGATCATCGGCACGGCCGTCGCCGCCGCGTTCGGGCTCGCGGCATTAAGCATCGCCTTGAGATCGTCCGACGCCGATGCAATGCCGCGACACCGGACCACCACGTCCGCCTCGGCCGGCACCGCCTTCAGCCAGGCGGGAGGTGCCTCCGCCGGAGCCTGCCCCATCGCCGCGGCCAGCAACCACACCGAAGCCTGAGCCCACATCATGAGCCTCTCCCCTTCACGTCACGACCATCTCCGCCGACATCCTGTTACATCCGTCACGGTAGCCGTGCCCGACAACGCCCACAAGAGGCCGGCCAACGCTACCTGGAGACGGGCAATGATCGGGAAATGGCCGGTCGGCCGCGAACCTGGACGTGAGACACGGACCAGCGGGTTCGCAAAGGGGTCCCACTCGTGACCGCAACCGTTACTGGAGAAACGGCATGCCAGAAGACGACTACTCGACGTGCGCCAGAACCTTTGCAACGCTTCGTATTTACCCGGGCCAAATCGACCCGGCACAGGTAACCAGCCGGCTGGGGATCGAGCCATCGAGGTGGCAACGCCGAGGGGAGATGACGAGGGGTAGGTATGGTCCGACGGGAATGGCCCCCCTAAACGGGTGGTTCCTCACATCGGAGGACCACGTCGACTCCCTGGATTCGGGCCGCCACATCAATTGGTTGCTCGATCGTATAGAACCAGCCGCGACGGCGCTCCGAGAGCTCCAGGAGAAGGGATGCGAAATGGATATCAGCTGCTACTGGCTCTCGCGAAGCGGGCATGGAGGGCCAACCATCTCGGTGGACCAGATGCGAAGGCTCACGGATCTCAACATCGAACTATGGTTCGATTTCTACGGCCCATACGACGAAGAGGAGGAGTGAGCCGAACTGAGGTCGGGGCGAGACCACGCGGCGCGCGCAAAAAAGAAGCCCCCGGGCTCTCTCGAGCGCGGGGGCTTCGGGATGGGATCCCGGCGATGACCGACTTTCGCGCGAATGCACTATCATGGGCCCCGCGGGCTTAACGGCCGTGTTCGGGATGGGAACGGGTGTGGCCCCGCGGGTATGGTCGCCGGGAAGTCGGCCGGCGGGGGCGTTCAACCCC
>NZ_JBBCIR010000084.1:0-36661 GCF_037189885.1 Paludisphaera sp. | reverse complement strand
GAAGGCCCCCGGCTAGATCCGTCCCCTCTCCCCCGTGAGAGGGCGGCCGCGCCAGCGGCGGGTGCGGGTCGCCGGTGCGGGGGAGGAGCGCCGGCCGCGCCCGTGATGAACTGGCGCTATCTCCTAAACCCGGCGACCCTCACCCGGCCCTCCGGGCCACCCTCTCCCGGCGGGAGAGGGGACGGACGTTCGATGCCTCGTGAAAGATGGCGCGAAGGCGTCGATGAGGCGCATTTTCGACGCTTCTCGTCCGGGTCCCCCGGCGGCGAGCCGCGTCGAACCGATTCCGGGATGCCAAGGAGCAGCATCAATCCCCGGTATGCTCCGCGGCGGGGGGCGGGGGATTTCAGGTTTCTCGAATGATTTTCCGATGGCCGCGCCCGGGGCGGCCGCGCCCTCGCTGGGCTTGTATCGGGGCGCCTGGGGTACGATGATGGGTCGATGCGCGGTCGGTATGCGAGCGCGCGAGGATGGACGAGACGACGAGGATGACGTTGACAGCAACCGATGTGGCCGTCGTCGGCGGGGGCGTGGTCGGCCTGGCGACCGCCTATCAGCTCACCCGGACCCGCCCCGGGACTCGCGTGGTCGTGCTGGAGAAGGAGCCCGAGGTCGGCCGCCACCAGACGGGCCACAATTCGGGCGTCCTGCACTCCGGGATCTATTACAAGCCCGGCTCGCTCAAGGCCCTCAACTGCCGCCAGGGCAAGCGGTTGATGGAGGAGTTTTGCGCCGCGGAGGAGATTCCCTACGAGATCTGCGGCAAGGTCATCGTCGCCATCGACGAGAGCGACCTGCCGGCGCTGGAGCGCATCCACGAGCGCGGGCAGGCCAACGGGGTCGCCTGCGAGGTGATCGGCAAGGAGCGGCTCGCCGAGCTGGAGCCCCACGCCGCCGGCGTGAAGGCGATCCACGTCCCCGAGGCCGGCATCGTCGACTACAAGGAGGTCTGCCGCCGCCTGGCCCAGCGGATCCAGGAGGCCGGCGGGCAGGTCCTCACCGACGCCCGGGTCGCCAGGATCGAGCGGTCGAACGGGAAGGCCGTCGTCACCACGGCGAAGGGGGACGAGGTCGAGGCCCGGCAGATCGTCAACTGCGCGGGGCTCCATTGCGACCGCGTCACGGCGATGGGGGGCGTGAAGCCCGACGCCAGGATCGTCCCGTTCCGCGGCGAGTACTTCGAGCTGAAGCCCGAGGCGCATCACCTCTGCAAGAACCTGATCTACCCGGTGCCCGACCCCGCCTTCCCGTTCCTGGGCGTCCACTTCACGCGGATGATCGAGGGGGGGGTGGAGTGCGGGCCCAACGCCGTGCTGGCCTTCGGCCGCGAGGCGTACCGCAAGACCGACTTCAACGCGCGTGACTTCCTGGAGACCGTGCGCTACCCGGGCTTCCGCAAGCTCGCCCGCAAGTACTGGCGGACGGGTCTCGGCGAGATGTGGCGATCGGCCAGCAAGAAGGCGTTCGTCAAGGCGCTGTCGCGGCTGGTGCCGGAGATCCGCGCCGAGCACCTGGTCCCCGCGCCGGCGGGCATCCGCGCCCAGGCCGTGCAGCCCGACGGCGGCATGGTCGACGACTTCCTGATCCAGGAGGCGGACCACGTCATCAACGTGAACAACGCCCCCTCCCCCGCCGCCACCGCCTCGCTGAACATCGGCCTGGCGATCGTGGACCGGCTCCTCCCCCGCCTGGGGTGAGCCGAGCCCGTCCGCGCGAGCGGCGATCCGTGACGAGACCCCGAACGACCCCCCGCCCCGGAGGCTTCGCCATGAACCGCCGCTCCTTCCTCGCCGCCGCCTCCGCCGCGGCGCCCGTGGTCGCCGCGCTCCCCGAAGGGATCGCCGCCGAGGCCGAGGGCCCGCTCAAGGTCGTCGTCCCCCGGCTGCGCCCGGAAGAGATGTCGGACCTCCAGTCCGCCGCCCCGGGCGTCGAGCTGGTGGTCTGCGGGAGCGAGGACGAGGCCGCCGCGGCGGTGGTCGACGCCCAGGGGGTCTACGCCCTCCTCACGCCGAAGGTCCTCCGCGCCGGGGCGAAGTCGCTGAGGTGGGCCCAGAACGCCAGCGCCGGCGTCGAGCACCTGATGGGCATCCCGGAGCTGGTCGACGGGCCGATCGTCCTGACGAACATGGCCCGCGCCTTCGCGCCGGAGATCGCCGACCAGGCCCTGGGCTACCTCCTGGCGTTCACCCGCGACCTCCCGCATTACATCGCCACGACCGCCGAGAAGCGCTGGGGCGACCGCCGCCGCGGCGTCGTGTTCGACGAGCTGGCGGGGAAGACGATGCTGGTCGTCGGCCTGGGGGGGATCGGGACCGAGATCGCCCGCCGCGCCTACGGCTTCGGCGTCCGGGTGATCGCCACCGACCCCAAGGTCTGGGAGCGCCCGCTGTTCGTCGACGAGCTGCGCCGGCCCGACGCCTTCCACGAGCTGCTGCCGAAGGCCGACATCGTCGCCAGCGCCGTGCCGCTGACGAGGGAGTCGACCGGCATGATCGGCCCGCGCGAGTTCGGGATGATGAAGGAGGGGACGATCCTCGTGAACGTCTCGCGGGGCAAGGTCGTCGACACCGACGCCCTGATCGCGGCGCTCGACTCGGGCCAGGTGGCCGCCGCGGGGCTCGACGTGACCGACCCGGAGCCCCTCCCGGACGGCCACCCCCTCTGGTCGCGCAACGTCATCATCACCCCGCACACCGCCGGCCAGTCCCCCGGCGGCGACCGCCGCCGCCACGCCATCCTCCGCGAGAACCTCCGCCGCTTCGCCGCGGGCGAGGCGCTGCTGAACGTCGTGGACAAGCGCGTGGGCTACTGAGCCGCGCGGACGCTCGCCCCCCCTCCCCTGGAATCCCCGAGTCCCCTTTCAGGCCACGGAACCATGAACCTCCCGCCGCTCGCCCGAGTCCGCCAGAAGATCGCCCAACCCCGCGTGGAGGACGTCGCCGGGACGGTCCGACGGCTGATCCTGGAGAGCGGCCTCCGCGGCCGCGTCCCGGCCGGGGGGACGATCGCGGTCGGGGTGGGGAGCCGGGGCATCAAGAACATCGCCGCGATGGCCCGCGCGGCGGTCGACGCGCTCAAGGAGATGGGCTACCGGCCGTTCATCGTCGCGGCGATGGGGAGCCACGGCGGCGCCACGCCCGAAGGCCAGCGCGAGCTGCTCGCCAGCTACGACGTCACCGAGGAGGCGATGGGCGTCCCGGTGAAGACCGACATGGAGACCGTCGTCCTGGGGACCAACCCCGTCGGCCTGCCGATCTACTTCGACCGGAACGCCCACGGCGCCGACGGCATCGTCCTGCTCAACCGCGTGAAGCCGCACTCGGACTTCGTCGGCCCGTACGAGTCGGGCATCGTGAAGATGCTGACGATCGGCCTGGGCAAGCGCGACGGCGCCAGCCAGGTCCACAAGCTGGGCCTGCGGGGGCTCAAGGAGGTCCTCCCCGCCGTCGGCCGGTTCCTGGTCGCGAACACGAAGTTCGCCCTCGGCCTGGCGATCCTGGAGAACGCCCGCGACGAGACCGCCGAGATCGTCCCGCTGGAGCCCCACAACGTTTTGGAGGAGGAGCCGAAGCTCCTGGCCAGGGCGCGCGAGCTGATGGGCCGGCTGCCGTTCGACCAGATCGACCTCCTGATCGTCGGCGAGCTGGGCAAGAACTACTCCGGCGCGGGGATGGACCCCAACGTCATCGGCCGCCTGATGATCGAGACCCAGAACGACTTCGAACGCCCGGTCGTCACCCGGCTGGTGGTGCTGGACGTCTCCGAGGAGAGCCACGGCAACATCGTCGGCGTGGGGTTCGCCGACCTGACGACGGAGCGGCTGGTCGCGGGCATGGACGAGCAGGCGTTCCGGATCAACTCGCTGACCTCGTGCTGCCTGGAGCGCGGGCGGATCCCGTTCACCTTCGCCACCGACCGCGAGGTGATCGAGAAGGCGCTCGACACCTGCTGGCGGATCGACCCGGCGGAGGCCCGCGTGGTCGTCATCCCGAACACGCTGGAGACCGACGTGCTCTGGGTGTCCGAGCCGATGGAGTCCGAGGTCGCCGCCGCGCCGGCGCTCTCGCGCGAGACCGACTACCTGCCGATGCCCATCGGCCCCGACGGCCGGCTCGACCAGGTCGGCCTGTTCCCGGAGAGCGTCCAGGGCCGTCGCGCCGCGAGGGCCGCGCGAGCATGAGCCGGCCGAGGTTTCGCCTGCTTGCGCTGGACGTCGACGGCACCCTGCTGAGCAGCCGCGGCGAGCTGCTGACGACGACGAAGGCGGCCGTCGCCCGCGCCGCGGCGGCCGGGATCCGCCCCGTCCTCTGCACCGGCAGGCGCTATCGCCGGGCCTGGCCGATCGCCGAGGAACTCGGCATCGACGCGCCGCTGGTCTGCAACTCCGGCTCGATCGTGAAGGAGCCGGCCGACGACTCCACCATCTGGCGCGCCGACCTGCCGCCCGACCTGGCCGCCGGCCTGCTGGAGCTGTTCCGCGAGCACGACCAGCACGTCGTCGCCTTCAACGACCGCGCCCACGACGAGCCCGATTTCCGCGTCTCCCTCTACCCCACCGATCGCGCCCCGTTCGACGACTACGTCGCCCAGAACCTGTCGCACGCGCAACTGGCCGGCGACTGGTCGGACGGGCCGTTCTTCCACGTCTGCGCCGTGGGGACGTACGAGGAGATGGCGGCTTTCGAGCGCCACGTCGTGGGGCGATTCGGCGACCGCGTCCGGACGTTCGTGCAGAAGTCGTCGCGATACCTCGGGACGATGTGCGAGGTGATCCGGGCCGACGCGAGCAAGTGGTCGGCCGTGCTGCACGTCGCCGAGGCGTGGGGCGTCTCCCCGGAGGAGATCTGCGCCGTGGGGGACGACGCCAACGACGTGCCCATGCTCCTGGGCGCCGGCCTGGGCGTCGCCATGGGCCACGCCCCCCCGGACGTCCTCGCCGCCGCGGACCTCGTCGTCCCCGACCACGACAACGACGGCGTCGCCGCCTTCATCGACCGCTGGTTGCTGGCCGACGACGCCGAACTCCCCGCGCCCTTTCCTCGGAGCCGCCGATGATCGCTCGCCGCCTGTGCCTCGCCCTCGCCTGCCTCGCCCTGGCCCCCTCGGCCTTCGCCGCCGAGCCGACGCGCCTGCGCGTGCTCTGCTACAACATCCGCCACGGCGAGGGGATGGACAACAAGCTGGACCTGGCGCGGATCGCCGGGGTCATCAAGTCGGTCGACCCGGACATCGTCGCCTTGCAGGAGGTCGACAAGGGCTGCAAGCGGTCGGAGGGCCTGGACGAGCCGGCCGAGCTGGGCAAGCTGACCGGCATGACGCCGATCTTCTCCCGCAACATCCCGTTCCAGGGGGGCGAGTACGGCAACGCCGTGCTGAGCAGGCTGCCCATCGCCGAATGGAAGAACGTGCACCTGCCGTCGCGCTACGCCGGCGAGCAGCGCGGGTGCCTGGTGGTGGACGTCACCGCCCCCGACGCGGCCGGGACGCCGATCCGCTTCCTGGCGACCCACCTCGACTACCGCCGCGAGGACGCCGAGCGGATGGACTCGGTGAAGACGATCGCCGGGATCATCGAGGAGCGTCCCGACGTCCCCGCCATCCTGGCCGGCGACCTGAACTCCCTGCCCGACAGCGCCACCATGGCCGCGTTCGACGAACAGTGGACCCGGACCGACTCCGCCCCCACGCTCACCTTCCCCGCCGACGAGCCCAACCGCCAGATCGATTACATCCTCGTCCGCCCCGCCCCCCGCTGGAAGGTCGTCGAGCTGCGCGTCCTCGACGAGCCCGTCGCCTCCGACCACCGCCCGCTGTTCGCGGTGCTGGAACTGGCGGACTGAGCGTGACGCCCAGGGGGCGCTGAGAGTCGTCGGGGCGGATCGGCCCCGACGACGTCGGTCGGAATGCTCAGGGCTTCTTGAACGTGATGTTCTTGTACCAGCAGTCCTGGCCGTGGTCCTGGAAGCCGAGGTAGCCCTCGCGGTCGAGCTTGCCGATGGCGACCTTCTCGAACTTGTGGTTCGAGCCGTCGGGACGCTTGCCGGGCTCGTTCCACTCGTCGAGGTTGATGGTGGAGACTTCCTTACCGTTGATCTCGACCTTGATGTGCGCGCCCTTGGCGGTGATCGTCATGTGGTTCCACTCGCCGGCGGGCTTCTGGGCGTTGACCTTGGGGGGCACCAGGTCGTAGAACGCGCCCGTATCGTGCATCCCGGTTCCCTTGGTGTCGTCCAGGGCGATCTCGATGCCGGTGTAGACGGGGTCCTTCAGGTCGTTGACCCGGATGAAGACGCCCGAGTTGCAGCCCTTGCTGAGCTTGTAGTCGAAATCGACGACGAAGTCGCCGAGCTTCTCCTTGTAGGAGACGATGTAGCTGCCGGTGCCGTGGGGATTGATCGCGCCGTCCTGGATGAACTTCTCGGGCAGGGGCTTGCCGTCGGTGAGGATCCAGCCGGCCGGCGAGGAGCCGTCGAATAGCGGCTTCGCGTCGTCGGCGAAGGCGGGCGCGGCGGCGAAGGCGGCGGCGAGGAGGGCGATCCTGGGCAATGTCATGGCGTGGGCTCGCGTGAGGTGGGAGATCCGACGACCGGCCGCAACCCCTTTGCGGCGGCGCCGGTCCCGGCTACCGTAGCACGACGGGGGGCCGGATCCATCCGTCGGCCGCGCCCCCGCGCCGAATTCGCCCCACGCCCCATCGTCGGAGCCCCCATGGATCGGATCTTGCGCCGTCGCGACGCCCTGCGGGCCAGGCTCGCCGCCGAGAAGGTGGACGCGCTCCTGGTGGTCGACCCCACGAACGTCGCCTACCTGACGGGCTTCACCGGCGACTCCACCTATCTGATCGTCGCGCGCGACCGCGAGGTCGCCGTCTCCGACGGCCGGTTCACCACCCAGCTGGAGCAGGAATGCCCCGGGCTGGAGGCGTGCATCCGGCCCGGCACCCAGGGGATGATGGCGGCCGTGGCGGAGGTCGCCGGGAGGCTCGGGATCGCGTCGCTGGGGTTCGAGGCCGCCCACGTGAGCGTCGTCGACCACGCCAAGCTCGGGGAGGAGCTGAAGTCGGTCGAGCTGGCCCCGAAGGTCGACCTCGTCGAGACGCTCCGCCAGGTCAAGGACGACGCCGAGATCGCCGCGATCCGGGAGGCCGTCGCCATCGCGCAGGAGGCCTTCGCTCGCCTGACGGGCGAGCTGGAGCCCGGGCTGACCGAGAAGGAGGCGGCCGACCGGCTGGAGGCCCACATGCGGGCGCTGGGGGCGACCGGGACGAGCTTCCCGACGATCGTGGCGGTGGGGCGTCGGGCCGCCCTGCCCCACGCGCGGCCCACGGCCGAGGCGCGGATCGGCGACGACGATTTCGTGCTGATCGACTGGGGGGCCTGCGGCCGATCCTACAAGAGCGACTTGACGCGGGTGGTGGCAACGGGTAACGTCACTCCGAAATTGGAAGAGGTCCATGGGATCGTGCTGGAGGCCCAGGAACGGGCCATCCGCGCGATCCGGCCCGGCGCCAGGGCCCAGGACGTCGACGCCGAGGCCCGCTCGTTCATCGAACGCGCGGGGTACGGCGGCTATTTCGACCACGGGCTGGGCCACGGGATCGGCATGGACGTCCACGAGGGGCCCCGCCTGCGCCGGGAGTCGCCGACGATCCTGGAACCCGGGATGGTCGTGACCGTCGAGCCCGGCATCTACCTCCCCGAGTGGGGCGGCGTCCGGATCGAGGACGACGTCCTGGTGACGCCGGACGGCCACGAGGTCCTGTCGAGCCTCCCGAAGGGGCTGGGCCGGGCGCGGGGCTGACGCCGGCGAGACCCGGCGTCCGGGCCGTCCCGTAGTCGGGGCGAGAGATCCACGCGCCGACGCCGTCGGCGGACGGGCGCGATCCGGATATGAAGCAGGAGTGGAGCGAAGGCATGGCCGAGCAGGGTCCCGAGGGGAAGTCCGGCGAGCCGCTGGACGTGAAGAAGGTCCATTACCTCGTCAAGCTGATGAAGGCTTACGACCTCAGCGAGGTCGAGGTGACCGACGGCCCGTACCGCGTCCACCTGCGCCGGCCCGAGGGGGGCGTCGCGCCGGCCGCCCCGGTCGCGCACGCCCCGCAGCCGGCCGCCGCCCCGGCGCCGGCCGCCGCGGCGCAGCCCGCGCCGCCGGAGACGCCCGGGGGCCCGAAGACGATCGTGATCGAGAGCCCGATGGTCGGCACGTTCTACGCCTCCGGCTCGCCGGAGTCGCCGCCGTTCGTGACGGTGGGGACGGTCGTGCAGCCGACGTCGACGCTCTGCATCATCGAGGCGATGAAGGTCTTCACCGACATCCCCGCCGGGGTGTCCGGGACGATCGCCGAGATCCTGGTGAAGAACGGCCAGACGGTCGAGTTCGGGCAGCCGATGTTCCGCGTCATCCCCGCCTGAGCCGTCCGCGCCGGCCCCGCCCGCGCCGCCGCGTCCCGATCGATCCCGTCGCCCGAGGTGCTTTAGTCCGATGTTCCAGAGGATACTGGTCGCCAACCGGGGCGAGATCGCCCTTCGGGTCATCCGGGCGTGCAAGGAGCTGGGGGTCGAGGCGGTCGCCGTCTATTCGCAGGCCGACCGCGACGCCCCCTACCTGGAGCTGGCCGATCGGGCCATCTGTATCGGCAAGGCCGCCTCGTCGGACAGCTACCTGAACATCCCCCGGCTGATCGCCGCCGCGGAGGCCGCCGACGTCCAGGCGATCCACCCCGGCTACGGGTTCCTCTCGGAGAACCCGCAGTTCGCCGAGATCTGCCGGAGCTGCAACTTCGAGTTCATCGGCCCGCCGCACGAGGCGATCCGCAAGATGGGCCTGAAGACCGAGGCGAAGCTGATCGCCGCCCAGGCGAAGGTCGCCAGCGTCCCGGGCTCCGACGGCGCCGTCACGGCCGAGGCCGAGGCGATCCGCGTCGCCAAGCAGATCGGCTTCCCGGTGCTCATCAAGGCGGCGGCCGGCGGCGGCGGCAAGGGGATGCGCGTCTGCCGCGACGAGGCGTCGCTGCCGGCCTCCATCCAGGCCGCCCGCAACGAGGCCGAGGCCGCGTTCAAGAACCCGTCGATCTACCTGGAGAAGTACATCGACCGCCCCCGGCACGTCGAGGTCCAGATCCTGGCCGACCACCACGGCAACGTCGTCCACTGCTGGGACCGCGACTGCTCCCTCCAGCGCCGGCACCAGAAGCTGGTGGAGGAGGCGTCCGCCTCGCTGCCGATCGAGGTCCGCCGCGCCCTGGGCGAGGCGGCCGTCCGGCTGGCGAAGACCGTCGGCTACACCAACGCCGGCACCTGCGAGTTCCTCGTCGACGCCGAGAACAACTTCTACTTCATCGAGGTCAACGCCCGGATCCAGGTGGAGCACCCCGTCACCGAGGAGATCACGGGCGTCGACCTGGTGAAGCAGCAGATCCGCATCGCCTCCGGCGAGCCCCTCCCCTTCACCCAGGACGACGTGAAGTCCGAGGGGCACTCGATCGAGGTCCGGATCAACTCCGAGGATCCCGAGCACAACTTCCGCCCCTCCGCCGGCCGGATCACCGCGTTGAGCGTCCCCGGCGGCCCCGGCGTCCGGTGGGACTCCCACATCCGCGCCGGCTACTCCATCCCCCCCAATTACGACTCGCTCGTCGGCAAGCTCATCGTCCACGCCCCCACCCGCCCGGAGGCCATCGCCCGGATGCGCCGGGCGCTCGACGAGCTGGTCATCGAGGGGATCAAGACCACCATCCCCCTGCACAAGACCATCTTCCGCCACAAGGACTTCATCGACGGCGCCGTCGACACCACCTGGGTCGAGCGCGTCCTGATGCCGCCCAAGGTGGGCTGAGGCGGGCAAGCCCTCCGGTCGCCGGGCCGGCGAGGCGCGCCGCGAGGCCGTCCCGCCGGTGACTCCTGGCCCGTGGTTTTCGCCCACGGTATCCTTCGGATATCGCGGGCGAGGCCCGTGGGGTGGGCACGGCCCTCGAAAGGCCCCGTCCGGGCGAGTAGATCCATGAAAGTCGGCATCCTCACCGGGGGGGGCGACTGCCCCGGGCTGAACGCGGTGATCCGGGCGGTGGCGCGGCGCGTGGCCGACGCGGGGGGGGAGTGCGTCGGGTTCCTCGACGGCTGGCGCGGGCTGGTGCGGGGGGAGTCCAGGCCCCTGTCCCCCGACGACCTCGACCCCTGGCTGGGGCGCGGGGGGACGGTCCTGGGGTCGTCGCGGACCAACCCGTACAAGAACCCTGGCGTCGACGTGCCGGACCTGCGGCGGAACTTCGCCGAGGCCGGCCTGGACGGCCTGGTCGTCGTCGGCGGCGACGACACGCTGGGGGTCGCGGCGCGGCTGGTCAACGACTTCGCCATGCCGATCGTCGGGGTCCCCAAGACGATCGACAACGACCTGATGCTGGCCGACTTCTCGTTCGGCTTCGACACCGCCGTCAACGTCGTCGTCGAGGCCGTCGAGCGCCTGCGCACCACCGCCGAGAGCCACCGCCGGGTGATGGTGGTCGAGACGATGGGGCACGCCACCGGCTGGCTCGCCTGCTTCGCCGGCATGGCCGTCGGGGCGGATTACGTCCTGGTCCCCGAGGTCCCCATCGACGTCCCCCACCTGGTCGCCGCGCTGAAGCGTCGGCGGGAGTCGGGCCGGAACCACGCGATCGTCCTGGTCGCGGAGGGCGCCCGCTACACCGACGCCATCCCGGACGTGATGGAGACCGAGGACTTCGGCACCCCCCGGCTGGGGGGCGTCGGGGCGCTGATCGCGAACGTGATCGAGCGCCGGCTCCGGGTGGAGACCCGCACCGTGGTCCTGGGCCACCTCCAGCGCGGCGGCGCGCCGACGGCCCACGACCGCGTCCTGGCCACCCGCATGGGCCTGGCAGCCGCCGAACTGGTCCTGCGGCGACGGTTCGGGACCGTCCTGACCCTCCGCGGCTCGCGGATCGACGACGCCCCGCTCGACTCCCAGGGCCTCGCCACCCGCGGCCTGGACCTCGACTTCTATCGGGAAGCCGCCGCGTTCTTCTACTGAGACATGGGGCCGCGGGGCCTCATGGCGTCGGGCCGGCCCTCGGATTATCCTGGGGCGACGCGCGAGCCGGGCTTCGCGGAGCCCCGGGCTCGACACGAACGGTCTTCCCCCCCGGAGGGGGAAGACAGACTCCGAAGGAGTCAGATGAGGGGGAGCCCGCCCGCGGGGCCGCGGATTTCGGAGCCTTGGGGCAGGCCGACGGCCTTCGGAAGGCCCCTCCGGATTCCCGAAGTCGTCTCGCTTGTCCCCCCCTCATCCGGCCCTCCGGGCCACCTTCCCCCTCCAGGGGGGAAGGCCGTTAGGTCGGCGTCGTTGAATCACAACCTCTCCAGGATCCCGCCAGGACGTCCGAGATGCTCAAGAAGATCCCGCATATCCTCTCCCCGGAGCTGCTGCACCTGATCGCCCAGATGGGGCACGGCGACGAGCTGGTGATCGCCGACGCGAACTTCCCGGCCGTCACCTGCGCCAACCGCCTCGTCCGGGCCGACGGCCACGGCGTCCCGGCGATCCTGGAGGCGATCCTGGAGCTGTTCCCGCTGGACAGCTTCGTCGACGCCCCCGCCGCCGTCATGCGAAGGCTGGACAAGCCGGGCGAGCCGGCGCCGATCTGGGCCGACTATCAGCGCATCCTCGACAGCGCCGAGGGGCGGCACATCGCGATGGAGCAGGTCGAGCGGTTCGCCTTCTATGACCGCGCCAAGACCACGTTCGGCGTCGTCGCCACGGGCGAGGGGGCGCTGTACGGCAACATCATCATCAAGAAGGGGATCATCCCCCCCAAATGACGCCCGCGGAAACCTGGACGAAGGTCGCCATCCTGGCGATCGGCGGGGCGCTCGGGGTCAACGCCCGCTACTGGCAATCGGTCTGGATGGCGCGCTGGACCGGCCCCGATTTCCCCTGGGCCACGTTCGCCATCAACGTGGCCGGCTCGTTCCTGATCGGTATGGCGTCGACCGTGCTGGCGCGCGGATTCGGCGCGAACGAGCCGGCGCGGCTGGCGATCGTGGTGGGCTTCCTGGGAGGCTACACCACGTTCTCATCCTACACGCTGGAGGCGCTGGGGCTCGTCGAGCGCGACCGCTACTTGACGGCGACGCTCTACCTGGCCGGGAGCGTCGTCGTCGGCGTGGCCGCCTGCGCCGCGGGCCTGGCGGTGGGGCGGCTCCTGGCGGGCCGGATCTAGGATTCGGCGGGGGGGCGCTCGGGGGTCTGGTCGTGAATCGACGCTGTTGTGGCCCCAGGCCTTCGCTGTAGTAGGCCGTGATAGCAATGCCGCGGGCCTCTCTCGTAGGCTGGGTCGAGACCCAGCTCGCGCAAGCCGAGGCGTGGCCACGAACTGGGTCGCGACCCGGCCTGCCCGGATCTCGCCCGCGACCTACTTGATTCGTTGTCAGGATTGACCACGAGAGCCCCGGGAGGGACCCGAGGGATCGGTCGCGACGCACTGTGCCTGTCGACTACTCGGCGTCTCGGAATTCGTCCCCGTGCCAGACATTGTGGGCTCCCCAGTCCGGAGAGTAGTCGCCGAGGCGGAGGTAGCGATGGAAGGAGGACCAGGGCCAGTCGATCGCGCGTCGGACCAGGCCATGCTTGACGGGGTTGATGTGAATGTAGTCGACGCATCGCCTCACATCGGCTTCGTCGCGACATGTATGCTCATAAAAGCGACGTTGCCATACGCCACGCTCCGACTTCCGCCGCCGACTCGGCCCGATCTCCGCGTCTTCGCCGATGGGATCCCAGAGCGTGCTGAACCGACCCTTGATTAGGCGCCAGCGAGTTGAGTAATCGACATCGCCGGCGGGCAACTCCCAGACGGCATGTAAGTGGTCGGGCAGGAGCGCGATCGCGACCACGCGGAAAGGGCGGTCCACTCGCAGGGACCGAATCGATTGGCCGAGCGCCGCGCGGCCCGCGTCCGTGGTCAGGATCGGTCGACGTTGATGCGTGACGACCGTGAAAAATTAGACCAGGCCCAATCGCGACCGGAGATACCGTCGCATCGAATGGCCCCTCGCGAAGAACCCCGGCACCCTTGTCTATCGTGCAGGGCTGCCGACCCGGCGGTAACCATGGGAGGCTCTCGTTGAGGATACAACCCGTGGGCCGAGTCGTGACCCATCCAACCGGAACGCGTGGGGCGCGGGCGGGGCTCCGGCAGCCCAGTTCCCGGATGCGCCCAGGCTTGCGTGGGCTGGGTCTCGACCCAGCCTACGAGAATGGGCCACATGTTTAGGCACGATGTCCTGCGAGGAGACCGCGTCGCGGGCCAGATCTAGGATTCGGCGGGGGGGCGGGGGTTCTCGTCGTACTTCGGCAGGGTGTCGAGGACGGACCTGACGGGGACGTCGGGGGGGGGGAGGGCCTCGGTCTCCTCGGCGTCGGGGACCTTGTCGTAGAGGCGGTCCAGCTCGGCGCGGGCGGGGTCGGTGTAGTCGGAGTGGTTCGTCAGCTTGAGGACGCGCTGGAGGTCGGCGACGGCCTCGGCGTCGCGGCCCTCGCGGGCGCGGCAGAGGCCGCGGGCGAGGTAGCCTTCCACGTCGCTGGACCGCATGCCGATGTAGCGGTCGAGGTCGGCGCCGGCGGCCTCGTAGGAGCCGCGTTCGGCCAGCATCCGGCCGCGCATCAGGTGGGCGGCGGGGTGTTGCGGGTCGCAGCGGAGGGCGTGGTCGAGGTCGGCCAGGGCGTCGTCGGCCCGGCCCTGGGCGCGGTAGAGCGTGGCGCGGTGGTAGTACGCCTCGGCCATGTAGGGGGCGACGTCGAGGATGGCGTTGAACTCGGCGAGCGCGCCGTCGAGGTCGCCGCGGAGGATCTTGAGCCGGCCCTCGCGGAGCTGGGCCGGGATCCGCGCCCGCTGGCGGCGTTGGCTCGACCAGTACACCTGCATCATCAGGAAGGCCGCGGCCGTGGGGAGGCCCAGCAGGACGACGCGGACCTGGAACCTCGTGGCGGGGGAGTACCGCCACTGGGTGATGGTCACGCGGCCGTCCCGGGTCGCCACCACCTTCTGCTCGTGGATCAGGAACATCGCGAGCATGAAGCAGAGGACGCCGACGACGCCCAGGCCGCGGGCCAGCTTGCGCATCCGGCGGAGCGACAGCAGGAAGACGGCGACGGCCACCAGGAAGACGCCGGCGTAGAAAAGCTGCGCGATGGCCGAGGGCCCGGGGACGTCGAGGAGTCGGTCGTAGAACTCGATGCCTCTCATCGCAGCGCGTCTCGCCAGGGTTCGGTGATGGGCGCCGAGGTCGTCGGCCCTCCCCGACGCGCTCGGCGTCGAGGGGCCGCGACGCGATGGCGTCCGGGGCTCGATGGGGCGACGGTTCGGGACGGACTCAACCTCACGGTACGGATGCACCCAATCGCTGTCAATCGGGAGCCCCCCTCCGCGCCGCTTTCGCCGCGCGCCGATCGTCGCGGCGAGATTGGTTGTGCCGCCCGTCGACCGCGGCGGCCTCGGATTCGATCCGAATCCTTCAAACCGGCTGCTATATTCCCGAGTAGGAGGCCACCCTGTGCAAGGAGACGACCGCGTCCACGGCACACCGAACGGAAACACCAGTCCCGAGCACGAGGCCGTCCCACCATGATCCCGACCCGTCGAAGAGGCGCGCCGAGCCCGCTGTCAGGCCCCCTGCCCCTGGAGCCGCGGGCCCTCCTCGCCACCCTCATCGCGATCGTCGATACCGGCGTCGACCTCAACGACGCCGCCGTACTCCCCTATCTCGACCTGGAGTCGGGCTACGACGCCTATAACAAGGTGTCCTACGCGGACGTCGGCCGGTCGGCGATCGTCGACACGAGCGCGGCGCACGGGCACGGGTCGGTCGTCGCCGGGATGACGGTCCGGGGGATCATCGACGCCGCGAGCGCCTCGGGCGTGGCCCCGGACGTCAAGATCATGCCGATCCGCGACACCTCGTCGGGAATCCGGATCGACGGGAACGCGCTGATCCGGGGGATCTACTACGCGGCCGACAAGGGGGCGTCGGTCATCAACCTGAGTGTCACCTACGCGTACAACCCGACCTACACGGACGCCACCGACCCGCGGTTCGGCTCGACGCTGGTCGACGCGATCGCCTACGCGGAGTCCAAGGGCGCGGTGGTGGTGACGGCGCCGGGGAACAACTCGCGGAGCATCGAGGCCGTCGCGTCGTTCCCGGCCTATGCCGACGACGCCGCCTACTCGACCACCCGGCCGACCCCCACCAACGTCGTCGTCGCCGCGGCGACCGACGCCCGGGGCGTCCTGACGGCGCCTTCGAACTGGGGGCCGGTCCACGTCGATTTCGGCGCCTACGGCGGGCCGGAGGGCTACACGTCGTACTCGGCGGCGTACACGTCGGGAGTGGCGGGCGTGGTGGCCTCGCTCCTCCCCGCCGACGCCACGGCGAGGCAGGTGATCAACGTCCTGACCTCGACCGTCACGCCGAAGACGCAGTCGGTCGGCGCGTGGTCGAAAACGGGGGGCGTGCTGGACCCCGCCGCGGCGGTCGCCAGGGCCCAGGCCGCCCCGATCGCCGCCGACGGCTCCGTGGTCATCGACGCCGGCTCCTCGGCCGACGCCTACTACCAGGGGGGGCGGGCTGTCGCGACCTCCGCGACGGTCGACGCCTCGGGGGTCGAATCGCCCCCGCCGCAATCGACCTGGCGGACGGCCCGCCAGGGCTCGGCGTTCTCCTACAACGTCGACGGCCTGACCCCGGGCGGGACCTACCGCGTCCGCCTCGCCTTCTCCGAGACGGGCCACGACGCGGCGGGCCAACGCCTGTTCGACGTCTCGGCCAACGGCTCGAAGCGGATCGCGGCGCTCGACGTCTTCGACGCCGCCGGGGGCGCGAACCGGGGCGTGACGCGCGACCTGATCGTCAAGGCCGACGGCACCGGGGCGATCTCGATCGGCTTCCGGGCGATCCGGGGCGAGGCCACCGTCGACGCGCTGGAGATCCTGCCGCTGGCCGACCTCGCCGCCGGCAAGCCCGCGACCTCCTCCTCCATCGAGTCGTGGTCGTACAACCCGTCGCTGGCCGTCGACTTCTCCTCCTCGACGCGCTGGTCGAGCGGCCAGTGGATGCAGCCGACGTCGACCGCCTGGTATCAGGTGGACCTCCAGGACCTCGTCCAGATCGACGCCGTCCGCCTCAACTGGGAGCGGGCCTACGCCGTCGACTACCAGATCCAGACGAGCGTCGACGGCGCGAACTGGACGACCATCAAGAGCGTCACCGGGAACCAGTCGGCCGGCGTCGTCGACCTGGTCGGCCTATCCGGCGAGGGGCGTTTCCTCCGCGTGTATTGCACCCAGGTGAGCGCGGGGGCGAACAACTACTCGCTGTACGACCTCCAGGTGATGGGCTCGCGGCCGGTCGACCTGGCGGCGGGCAAGACGGCCGTCGCGACCTCGTCGGAGTCCGGCGAATACGGCCCGGCGATGGCCCTGGACGGCGACGGCCGTACCCGCTGGTCCAGCGGCCAGTGGATGCGGGGGTCGTCGGTCGCCTGGCTGTCGATCGACCTCGGCTCGGTCTCCTCGATCCGCGACGTCCGGCTGAACTGGGAGGCGGCCTACGCGGCCGACTACCAGATCCAGGCGAGCCTCGACGGCGTGAACTGGACGACCCTCGCCTCGGTGACCGGGAATCGCTCGGCCGGGCCGGCGCTCTTCTCCGAGCTGGACGGCGTGGGGCGGTACGTGCGGATCCTCTGCCTGGCGACCGGGCCGGAGCACAACAACTACTCGCTCTGGGACTTCAACGTCTACGGCCAGCCGCTCTCGAACCTGTCGGCGGGCCGGGTGGCCACGTCGTCGTCGAACGAGAGCAACTTTTACGGCCCCTCGATGGCCATCGACCCGAACCTCTCCTCGCGCTGGTCGAGCGGCCAGTGGTCGCGGCCGGACTCGATCGGCTGGCTTGCGATCGACCTGGGGGCCCGG
Organism: Paludisphaera sp.; assembly: GCF_037189885.1. Taxonomy (NCBI): domain Bacteria; kingdom Pseudomonadati; phylum Planctomycetota; class Planctomycetia; order Isosphaerales; family Isosphaeraceae; genus Paludisphaera; species Paludisphaera sp. Next base: position 19,692 of record NZ_JBBCIR010000084.1, on the reverse strand, counting down.
TACGACGTGTCGGCGGTCGTCCTGGACTGGGAGCGGGCCGCGGCCGTCGACTACCAGATCCAGATCAGCGACGACGGCGCGAGCTGGCGGACGATCCGGACGGTGACGGGCAACACGAAGGTCGGCGTCGACGCGCAGTCGGGGCTGGTCGGCGCGGGGCGGCACCTGCGGATTTACGCCACGAAGACCGGGGCGTCCAACAACTACTCGCTCTTCGACGTGAAGGTCTACGGGACGCCGAGCGCCGGGGCGTCCTCGTCGTCCTGGTCGACCTGGAGCGCGGTCGCCGCCGCGCCGCTCGCTTCGGCCGCGACGCTCGAATCCACGACGACCGACGCCGAGCCCGCCCCCGCCAGGTTCCGGCCGCCGATCCGGGGCGCGTCGCACGCGACCCCCTTCGCCGGCCGCCTCGCGCCGGGCACGGGCTGGAAAGCCTTCGCCGCGAAGGTCTCCCGGCCGGGCATGCGGACGTCGGACGGTTGAGCCCCCCTCCCCCGCGCTGTACGCTGGCGGCATCGATCCGCCGGCGACGGCCCGGGGGCGCGTCGTCCCAGGGAGCGACGGAGCCCGCCGGGAGCGACGGCGGAGGCCGGCGACGGCCGCGCATCCCCCGGTTCCCGGAGTCCCGACGATGCCCTCGCCATTCCCGGGGACGGACCCCTACCTGGAACGCGACGTCGCCTGGCATGACTTCCATGAGCGCTTCCTGATCCTGGGCGCCGGCGTGATCGGGGCGCAAGTCCGGCCGGATTTCATCGTCCGCGTGGACGATCACATCCTGCTGAGCGAACTCCCCGAGGAGCCTCGGCGGACCGTCGGCCGCGCGGACCTTTCGGTCGTGGAGGCCAGGACTCGCGAGGTCCCCGGGCCGGAAGGCGTCGCGCCGCTCGACGCGCCGACGCGCGTGCGACTGCCCGAGGTGGAGGCGACGCGCGAGTCCTACCTGAGCGTCGTCGATCGCGCCTCGCGCGAGGTCGTGACGGTCGTGGAACTCCTCAGCCCGGCGAACAAGCGGCGGAGCGGGCCGGACCGGGCGAGATACCTGGCAAAGCGGGCGAGCGTGCTGGCGTCGCGCGCGAGCCTCGTCGAGATCGACCTGCTGCGCGGCGGGCTCCCGATGCCGGACCAGGCCCGTCCGGACTGCGACTATTCGGTCCTGGTGAGCCGGCCCGACGATCGCCCGGACGCGGGCTTCTGGCCCCTCGCCCTGGCCGATCGCCTCCCCACGATCCCGATCCCGCTGCGACCCCCGCGCGCCGACGCCGCGCTCGACTTGCAGGCGCTGCTCGATCGCGTTTACGACGAGGCGGGGTACGAGTTTTACATCTACGACGGCCCCCCGCAGCCCCCCCTGGAAGGCGAGGAGGCGGCGTGGGCCGCCGGATTCGTACCGCAGCAACCCTGATCCCCACCCAGGAGACAGCCGTGCCGAACCGCATCGCCCGGACGTTGCCGTGCGTCGCGCTCCTCGCGTGCCTGGCGACCGCCACGCGCGCCAAGGAGCCCCTCCCGCCCGATCTGGCCGCGTTCTTCAAGGCCGAGGTCGACGCGATCGCCGCCCGGCCGCTGATGGAGGCGACCTCGGGCGAGGACTGGGAGGCGAGGCGGCCGGAGTATCAGCGCCAGCTACGCGAGATGCTGGGGCTCGACCCGATGCCGCCGCGGACGGATCTGAAGGCCGAGGTCACGGGCGTGGTCGAGCGGCCCGACTTCGTGGTCGAGCGGATCCTGTACCAGTCGTCGCCCGGCCTGTACGTCACGGCGAACCTCTACCGGCCGAAGGTCGTGGAGAAGCCGCTGCCGGCCATCCTCTACGTCTGCGGCCACGCCAAGATCGAGAAGGACGGCGTCATCTACGGCAACAAGGCGCATTACCAGCACCACGCCGCCTGGTTCGCCGCGAACGGCTACGTCTGCCTGGTGGTCGACACGCTCCAGCTCGGCGAGATCCCCGGCGACCACCACGGCGTCCTCCGCCTGGGCCGGATGTGGTGGCTTTCGCGCGGGTACACCCCGGCGGGCGTCGAGGTCTGGAACGGCATCCGGGGGCTCGACTACCTCTGCTCCCGCCCCGAGGTCGACCCCGAACGCCTGGGCGTCACCGGCCGCTCCGGCGGCGGCGCGATGTCGTGGTATCTCGGGGCGGTCGACGACCGCCTCAAGGTCGTCGTCCCCGTCGCCGGGATCACCGACCTGAGAGACAATCTCGTCGCCGGCGCGCCGGGGGGGCCCCATCCCGACGGCGTCGTCGACGGCCATTGCGACTGCATGTTCTTCGTGAACACGCATCGGTGGGATTACACGATGCTCGCGGCGCTCGTCGCGCCCAAGGCGCTTCTCGTCGTGAACACCGACACCGACCCCATCTTCCCCGAGGCCGGCGTCCGTCGGATCTACAGGCAGTTGGAGACCCTCTACGGCTGGCTCGGCGTCCGCGACCGCCTGGACCTGGTGATCGGCAAGGGGGGCCACGTCGACACGACCGAGATCCGCCACCCCGCGTTCGCCTGGTTCGAGAAGCACCTCAAGGGGGACGCCGCGCAATCGCTCGGGGCGATCCAGGAACCCGATCGCGCTGTCCCCATCGAGTTGCTGAAGGTCCTGGAACCCGGCAAGCCCCTGCCCGCCAACGCGAACGACACCATCGACGAGACGTTCTTCCCGAGGGCCGTCTCTCCCCATCCGACGGCTGAAAATTGGGAGGCGACGAAGGACCGGCTCCGCGCCCTGGCGATCTCGAAGACATTCGCCGCGTCCACCGAAGCCCCGACCCTGATCCAGTTTCCTTACGCCGAGCGGGACGCGGGCGGCTCGACCGAGATCGTCAAGTCGGGAATGGGGCTGACGGCCTACGACGTCGGCCCGGCGTCGCGGCCCGACCTCCTCCAGCGCGTCTGGATGTTCCACGACCCCGGCCGGTCGAAGTCCGTCGGGCTCGACCTGATCGTGATGACGGCCGAGGACTGGGAACGGTACGGCCCGCTGATCGACGCCTTCGAAGGCGATGCGGATCCCTCCGGCCTGCCCGAATTCGCCGCGCTGAAGGCGAAGGCCGACGCCGGGACGCGGACGGCCTGCATCGCCCCGCGCGGCATCGGCCGGACGGCGTGGCCCGCGTCGCGCGACGTGACCATCCGCCGCCGGTTCGCGATGCTCGGGATGACGCTCGACGGCTGGCGGGTCCGCGAGGTCCGCGACGCCCTCCGCGCGCTGCGGACGTCGGACGGCTCGCCGCTGACGGTGACCGCCCGCGGCGAATCCGCGCCGGTCGCGCTCTGGGCCTCGATCCTCGAAGGGCCGCCGACGAAGCTGGTCCTCCAGTCGCCCCCCGCCACCGTCCGCGACGGCCCCGCGATGCTCAACCTGGACCGCGTCCTCGACATGCCCCAGGCGGTCGCCCTGCTTTATCCCGCCGACGTGCGGATCGAGTCGTCGCCGGCGTCGGCCTGGTCGTGGACGCGGACGCTGGCCGAGCGCCTCGGGGCGACGAGGCCGTGGCCTGAGATCGTCCCCTGAGAGGGCCGCCGGCGCGGATTCGGGCGGGGCGTCGTCTTGAATGGGGGGCGGGATCGGCGACAATGGTAGTCCTGGGGGGCAGCCCTGGGGAACCGGCCGCCGAGCCCTCCGCTCCTTCGATGATGTCGCGATCGACGCCTCCCGGGCTCCCGGCCGCGGGCGTCGATCCCCGCCCCGGCTTCCCGACGGATCCCCCGAACACGGCAGGGGACGCGCGAGGGCGTCATCGACCACGGAAAGCGCGAGTTCCTGCCATGGCAAGAGCCTTCCCGACGCTCGCCGCCGAAGACGCGGCGGAGATGATCACTCACGGCTCGCTCGTGGGGGTCAGCGGCTTCACGCCCGCCGGCTCCCCGAAGGTCGTCCCCGCCGCGCTGGCGAAGCGGGCCCGGGCGCTGCACGAGAAGGGGGAGCCGTTCCAGATCCGCCTCCTCTCCGGCGCGTCGACCGGCCCGATGTGCGACGACGCCCTGGCCGAGGCCCGCGCGATCAGCTGGCGGGCCCCCTACCAGACCTCCAACCCGCTGCGGAAGCAGGCGAACTCGGGCGAGGTCGACTTCATCGACATGCACCTCTCGCACGTCGCGCAGGTCACGGCGAGCGGGGTGCTCGGCCTGATGGACGTGGCGATCGTGGAGGCCGTGGACGTCACCCCCCAGGGCCGCGTCCACCTGACCACCGGCATCGGCAACGCGCCGACGTTCCTCCAGCGGGCCGACAAGGTCATCATCGAGCTGAACTCGTACCACTCGCCGCGGATCTCCGAGCTGGCCGACATCTACATGCAGGCCGCCCCCCCGCGCCGCGACCCGATCCCGATCCACGACCCGCTGGACCGCATCGGCAATCGCTACGCGGACGTCGACCCGCGGAAGATCGTGGGGGTCGTCCGCTCGAACCTGTCCGACGGCGGCCGGGCGTTCACCGCGGCCGACGCCGTCAGCCGGGCGATCGGCGAGCACGTCTGCTCGTTCCTGCTCAACGAGATGGCGGCCGGCCGGATCCCGCCGGAGTTCCTGCCGCTGCAGAGCGGCGTCGGCAACGTCAGCAACGCGGTGATGGCCTCGTTCTCGACGAACCCGGACTTCCCCCGCTTCAAGCTCTACACCGAGGTCCTCCAGGACACGGCGATCGACCTGATCGCCTCCGGGTCGGTCCTGGGCGCCAGCACCTGCTCGCTGAGCCTGTCGGACGACAAGTTGAAGTTCGTCTACGACAACTTCGACGACTTCGCCGATCGGATCGTCCTGCGCCCGCAGGAGATCAGCAACAGCCCGGAGGTCTCGCGGCGGCTGGGGGTCATCGCCACGAACACGGCCATCGAGGTCGACATCTACGGCCACGCGAACTCGTCGCACTTCTTCGGCACGCAGATGATGAACGGCCTGGGGGGGAGCGGCGACTTCGAGCGGAACGCCTACCTGTCGATCTTCATGTGCCCCTCGGTCGCCAAGGGGGGGAAGGTCTCGACGATCGTGCCGATGTGCTCGCACGTCGACCACAGCGAGCACTCGGTGCAGGTGGTCGTCACCGAGCAGGGGCTGGCCGACCTCCGCGGCCTCGCGCCGATGGCCCGCGCCCGGGCGATCATCGACAACTGCGCCCACCCCGCGTACCGCGACTACCTCCACCACTACCTCGAAGCCGCGCCGATGGGCCACCTGCGCCACGACATGAAGCGGTGCTTCGAGCTGCTGAACAACTTCCTGGAGACCGGCGCGATGCTGCCGGATCTGGACCTCAAGCAGTTCGAGGGGTGATCGATCGCGGCCCGCCGCCGGGCCGGCCGGAGTCGGCCGGCCGGCCCCGTCGCGGCGAGGGCGACGCTCACTCGACCCACATCGGCTCGTCGACGAGCAGGCCGTACTTCTTCATCTTCTTGTAGAGGGTCGTCCGGTTGATGTCGAGCATCCGGGCGGTCTCCTGGCGGTTCCAGTTGAGGGACTGGAGCGCCTGGATGATGAGCTGCTTCTCCGGCTCCTCCAGCGCCTCCTTCAGCGGCCGGACCCCCTGGGCCGCGTGGGGCCGCGAGGCGTTGACGCGGGCCGCGCGGACGCCGCGGTGGGGGTTGAGGATCGGGCCTAGGTGCGTGGCGGTGATCCGGGGCCCGTGGCAGAGGGCCACCGCCCGCTGGATCACCCCCTGGAGCTCGCGGACGTTCCCCGGCCAGTCGTGACGGCGGAGGACGTCGAGCGCGTCGCGGGTGAAGCCGACGATCGGGCGGTCGAACTCGCGGACGAAGCGGCTCCGGAAGTACTCGGCGAGCAGCTCGACGTCGTCGCTGCGGCAGCGCAGCGGCGGGACCGTCAGGCAGACCGACTGGATGCGGTGGAAGAGATCCTGGCGGAACCTCCCCTGCTCCACCAACGCGCCGAGATCCTCGCTGGTGGAGAAGACCAGCCGGGCCGGCCGCCGGTCGCCGCCGCGGCCCGACGCCGCCTCCATGTCCCGGAACTGGATCTCCCTCAGCAGCAGCGTCTGGAGGGCCTGCCCCAGCGCGCCGACCTCCTTGATGTGCAGGGTGCCCCCGACGGCGCGGGCCAGGTGGACGCGCAGCTCCTCGCCCGGATCGGCGTGGGGGCCCTCGGCGTCCGCCGCCGCGCCCAGCTCGGCCGCGTGGACCGACACGAACGGCGCGTCGACGTCCTCGCCGCGGTGGAGCCTGCGGGCCAGCTCGGACTTCCCGGTGCCGGGCTCCCCCTCGATCAGGACCGGGGCCGACGACTCGGCCATCATGCCGGCCAGCCCGAAGATCTGCCTCAGGGCGGGGTCGAACCCGATCAGGGCGGCCGTCTCTCGCGGCGCCGGCGCGGCGACCGGGCGGGCGGACGGGAGCGGCTCGCCGACCGGCGCCGGTTCGAAGGCGGGGGACGGGCGCTCGACGACCGCCGCCACGGGCGGGGGCGCCGGATTCCGCCGGGGCTCGGCCTCCTGCAGGGCCTGGAGGACCGCCGCCCGCAACTCGGCGGCCGGGGTCGGGTACTTCAGGACCGCCGAGGCCCCCTGACGGACGGCCTCCTTGGCCCGCTCGGGATGGGGCCGGGGGAACAGCAGCACGACCGCGGATTCGGGGTGCCGACGTCGTTGGTAGGACAGCAGCTCCAGGCTGTCGGCCTCGCTCGGGTCGACGCAGGCCAGGACCAGGTCCGCGGGCTCGCGGTCGATCTGGTGGACCGCCGCGCGATCGTTCGGGGCCGTGTCGATGTCGTGCCCCAGGGACTTCAGCATTGAAGTCAGCAGCGCCAGGTCGCTGACGTCCGGGCAGACGATGAGGATTCTTCGCTTGGACATTCGGGTGCCTCTTTTGATGATTCGTCGAGGCCGGCCACGCATCCTCGCGTCGACCAGTCAATACTTCTTCACGCCGAAACGTGGTTGAGTCGCCTCATTTGCGACACCAGTCGGGCGTCGGGATCCGCCAGTCCCTCACAATCAACGTGTATGTCACCGATGCAGCGGCGTCAAAAAATCGTCCTCCCCGGGCCGCGCCCGCCGTGGCGGCTCATCAGGCCCGCGGGTGCGCGTCCTGATAAGCCTCCAACATCCTCTCTCCCGTGACGTGGGTATAAATCTGGGTGGTCGTCAGCTTGCGGTGGCCTAGCAGCTCCTGCACGCTGCGGAGGTCGGCGCCGCGGTCGAGCAGGTGGGTGGCGAAGCTGTGCCGCAGGGTGTGCGGGCTGGCCTCGCTCCGGATCCCCGCGCGGGCCAGGTGCTCCTCCAGCAGCCGGCCGACGCTCCTGGCCGTCAGCCGGTCGCCGTAGCGATTCAGGAAGACCCCCCGCTCCGAGGCCGAGCGCGGCCGCCGCGACGCCAGGTGCAGGCGGATCCAGTGGACCGCCATCGGGCCGATCGGGCAGAGCCGCTCGCGCCTCCCCTTCCCCCGCACCCGCGCCATCTCCTCGTCGAGATCCAGGTCCTCCAGGTCCAGGCCGACGACCTCGCCCACCCGCAGGCCCCCTCCATAGAGGGTCTCGAACATCGCCCGATCACGTCGGCCCAGGTCGTCGGCGACCGGGATCGAGTCCAGAAGTTTCACGACCTCGTCGACCCGCAACAGCTTGGGCAGCCGCCGTGGCTGCTTGGGGTTCCGCAGGGCGACCGTCGGATCCGCGTCGACCTCGCCGTTTCGCCGCAGGTGGCGGAAATACGACCGCAGGCTCGCCAGCCGCCGCGCCACCGTCGACGCCGCGTACCCTCGCCCGCTCAACCAGGCCGAATATCGCCGCAGCCTCCGCGAGTCCGCCGACGCCGGCGACGGGTCCCCCCCGGCCGGCCTGGTCTCCTCCAGGAATTGCTCGAACAGCGCGAGGTCGTCCTCGTAAGACCGCAGCGTGTGCTCCGACGCCCGCCGCTCCACCTTCAAGTGCTCGAGAAATGCCCGTATCGAAGCGTCCATGTCCCCTCCCGCCCATCCATCAAGACCGCGAGCTTCGTTCCGCCCTTATGTTGTTTCGGTTCGGCCCGCCATGCTATGCCGTCTATTTTTGCACGCTTGCGGTCTCGTGGGCAGTCATTGAAACATGATACCAGATGATAAACGCCGTGTTTCCGAGGGACCACGGTTTTCGCCCCCTCCCCTAGGAATTTGGCGGTGGGGGCTTCCCTTTTCCGGTCCGATGGCCTATTATCCAAGTGCGCCGTGGAGCAGCGGTTAGCTCGCCAGGCTCATAACCTGGAGGTCGTAGGTTCGATTCCTGCCGGCGCAACTTTCGATTGCTTCTCCTGGGGCCGACGTCATCTCGATGACGTCGGCCCTTTTTATTTGCCGGTCTCCCCGATGAATCGGCCGAAACGACGACCCTCGGGAATTTTCCCGGGGAGGGCTTCCATTCGCCGGCCACTTCGCGTAATATCCAAGTGCGCCGTGGAGCAGCGGTTAGCTCGCCAGGCTCATAACCTGGAGGTCGTAGGTTCGATTCCTGCCGGCGCAATTCCTTCCGCACTCCAAGCCGACCTCGCTCTTGCGAGGTCGGCTTTTTTGTTGCCCGCGACCCATGCGTCGTCGCGGGGGTCGCCCCGGCCCGCCGGGCCGAAGGGCCCCCCCACGTGTTGCGGCCGGGGGAGCGACGTGGTAGATTTCCGAAGTGGCGTCGCGGCCCCATGTTTCGCGCGCCGCCGCCGATCCTGGGGATGGGACGAGCATGGCAGCTTCGGACTCGCAACACTCCGAGACCCTGACGCATCGCCTCGTCCTGCCACGCGACGCCAATCATCACGGCACCCTCTACGCCGGCACGCTCCTGTCGCTGGCCCTCGAGGCCGGCTACTCGTCGGCCTATCGCGCGGCCGGGCTCGACGCCAACCTGGTGCTCAAGCGAGTCCTGGATCTTCGCTGCTACGTCCCGGTCCCCATCGGCCGCGTCGTCCAGATTCGTGGCCGCCAGATCCATCGAGGGGCCGCGCAGATCGTGGTCGCCCTCTGGGGCACCCCGCTTGGCAACCAGAAAGACCCGTGGATGGATGGCTTGATGCAGTTCGTCCATGTCGCCCCCGATGGGTCCCCCGAGCCTCTCGCCGATGATCCCGCCGACATCCCCGAGGCGTTGGCCCAACCCTGGGCCCGGCTTCACGAGCGAGCACGCAAACTTTTGCACGTTCGCCGGTGACTAGGTTTAATTAATTCCACGTCTGGTTGTCTTCGGTCATCGATCGTTGCGAACAACAGTCTTACGCGGGTGAAACCTGGTTTCACACAGCGTGTCGCTTTTTTTCAACAAGCGGCCGGCGCGTGTCCTTTATTGTCATCGAGACGGCAGGGAACTCGGCTTTTGTGGGCCCGTCGGGCGGCATGCTGGCCGATTGCGAGGGCGCGCGCGGCGGCCCGACGGCCTTCCTGAGCCACCAAAAGGTGGGCGCGCGGATTTCGACGAGGCCCGCGATCCGTGCGTTATACTACCTCCAACAGCCGGCTTCCCCACCGTGGCGGCCGGCCGTCGGTTCCCCCGAACTCCGCGTCGGGGGCAGGCGGACGTGATCTTAGGACCTTGCCGCGTTGCGGCGGCAGCGATTGCACCTGCGAGCTTCAACCAGTCGCGGCCGGCGGGAATCAGCCGGGATTTCACCTCGATCGTCAGTCCGGTTTTTTCAGGAGCCTGAGACCGGGCCTCTCGATTTCGACTTTCCCGGGCGGCGACGCTTTGGGAAGATCGGGGCCGAGGGGCCCGGGCCGACGTTCACGCACCTCGCCCGTCGCGCCGCTCTCCCCCGCCTTCCCCAGAGAACGGAACGACCCCGCCCGTGGACCCAGGCCAGAGCCCCCAGGCGTCCGAGCGGCCCGACGCTCCGGCCGCCGATGGACCATCCTCGACGCCCGCGCGCCCTCGCGGCCTTCGCGACGCCGCGGCGGTCGTGGCGATGCTCGTCCCCGCGCTCGCGGCCGTCTGGCTCGTCCCATGGTTCGTGACCCAGGACGGCCTGGCGCACCTCTACAACGCCGGCATCCTCCTGGACTCCCTGCGCGGCGGCGAGGTGTTCGGCCGTTGGTTCGAGGTCCGCTGGGAGCCGCTGCCCAACTGGGGGGGCCACCTCACCCTGATGGGGCTGCTGACGGTCCTCCCCCCGCTCGCGGCCGATCGCATGATGACGTCGATCATGCTGGTCGCCGTGGCCCTGGCGGCGGTCGCGCTGCGATGCGCGGTCGGCGGGCGATCGGCGTTCGCGGCCAGGGCGTTGGCGGCGCTGGCGGCGATGAGCTATTCATGGCTGATGGGCTTCGCCAGCTTCCAACTGGGGGCCGCGCTGTTCGCGGTCACGCTGGCGGTCTGGTGGAAGGGGCGCGACGACCTCCGGCCCGGTCGCATGGCGGCGCTGGCCGCCCTGCTAACCGCGGGCTACTTCTGCCACCTGGTGAGCGTCGGCCTGACGCTCCTCTCGCTGGGATTCCTGGCGCTCGCGACGCCGGTCGCGCCGGGTGGTCGGTCCCGGCCGGCTCGCCTCGGCCGCCTGGCGGCCTGCGCCGCGCCGCTGCTGGGGCTCATGGTCGTGTACCTGCGGATGTCTCGCAGCGGCGGCGCGATGCGGCCGAGCTTCGCCAGGCTGGAGGAGTTCCTGACGTTCCACGGCTGGATCGGGCGGCTGGGCTGGGCCGACCCGATCTCGTTCTCGGTCAAGAACGCCCTGCCGTTCACGTCGACGACCGGGACGGCCTTCTACCTGCTGAGCCCGCTGGCCTGGCTGACGATCGCGGCGCTGGCGCTGACCTGGGCCGGCTGGGCCCGCGAGGAGCCGGGCGGGCCGACGCGCGGCGAGCGCCGGGCCTGGCTGTGGCTGTCGGCGATCCTGCTGGGGGCAGGGGTCTTCGGCCCGGACTCGATGGGCCCCGGCCATGGCGACTTCCTCCCGCAGCGGGTGGCGTTGCTGGGGCTGGTCGCGGCGATCCCGGCGATCGACCCGCCGAGGTCGTGGCCGGGCCGGCTGGGGGCGGCGGCGATGGGCCTGGCGGTGGCGTTGCAGGCCGTCAGCGCGTGGGATTACGCCGTCCACTCGCGGGAGACGGTCGCGCCGCTCGCCGAGGCGGCGCCGAAGGTCGGAGAAGGCCGGCGCGTGGCGGTCCTGACCGGACACCTGGAGACCCGGTTCCGGATCAACCCGCCGCGACACGTCGCCTGCTGGCTGGGCGTGGCGGGGGGGAACCTCGTCTGGAACAACTACGAGGTCCGCCATTACTACTTCCCGGTGCGGCTTCGCCAGGGGGTGGTCGGGCCCGACTCCTACGACCTGGAGGCCGTCGCCCTGCTCGGCCGGCGAGCCCGCGCCGAGGGCCTGGCGATCTGGGAGGACGTGCTCGCCCGCCATCACGAAGCCGTCGACGTGCTCGTCGAGTGGCTGGGCGACGCGGACCTCGACGCCGTCACCTCGCGATGGTTCGAGCCGGTCGACGTCGACGGCGACGTCCGCATCCTCCTCCCCCGCCACGACCTGCGAGCCGGTCGGTAGTCCCCATCGACGTCGTCCCGACGCGCCAAGGGGGATGACCCGCGAGCTTCCGCGAACCGCCGCGACGCGGCCGGCTTCCTCCTTTCCCGGCCCAGGACCCCCGGACGCTCGCGCGGATGGCATCGATTTCGACGGCCCGATTGGTCGGGACCGCCGGGAATTTCTCTCGGATTTCCGGCCAATCGCGGCACGAAGCGCCAATAGCCATAAAGTCGTCGGCTTCAAAGGTGTGGAGGCATTGAGCCATGCGGGCGTTGGCGGGGCGATTGTCAGGAAGTGGGAAGTTTCGCCCCGTCGGCCTGTCGCCGCGTGGGGCCCGGCGAGGATCGTCCGGGCATCCAGCGCCATTTCGATCCGACTCCGAGGTCGCGGCGGCCCTGCCGCCCGCGGGAGGATCGACGACGGGCCATGATGTCCGCGATGAGCCGGCGATGGGCCGCATGACGCCGGCCCGAGTAGTGCAAGAAACGTCCGATGCATCGCGTATGGCGCCGGCGATGATCCGCGCGGCCGGCCCGACGCGACGGCATCCGGACCGAGCAGCGAGGTTACCATGGCTACGTCGGCCGAGACATGGCGGGAGAACCTTGAGACAACCTACGAGCAGCTTCGACCGTCGTTGCTCCGAGTCCTCGCGCGACTGTCCCGGCAAGGGTTCGTCGTGCCCGTCTCGGATGGGCTCGACCTGGTGCACGACTTCTTCCTGTCCGAATGGCCCGCGATCCTGCGGACGTTCGACGCGCGGCTAGGCACGCTCGAGCGCTACGCGGCGACCGCCTTCGAACGGTTCGCCAGGACCCACGTCGCGCGTCAGTGGCGACGGCGGGAGCGGCTGCTCGACGCCCGGGTGCTGGCGGACCGCGTCGCCGACTCCCGGGAGGACGGGCCAACTCCGGCGGCGGAGCTGAGGCGGCTCCACGAGGCCCTCGCGGGGCTCGACGCCGAGGACAGGAGCCTGCTCGACGACTATTTCGGGACCCCCGGCAAGTCGGAGCGGGGCCTGGCGCGCGACCGCGGCATGACGCGGCACCGGCTCCGCGACGAGCTCCTCCAGGCGCTCGCCCGCGTCGCCGTCGCGTTCGGCGACCGCGGGCTGATCCCCCCCGAGGACTGGCGCGTCGCCCGGGAGATCTGGGGGATGGGCTGGACGACGCGCGAGGTCGCGGGTCGCCTGGGGGCGTCCGTTCAGGACGTCGTCCAGGCGCGGAATCGGGTGCTCAACCTGCTCGCGAGGGGGCTTGGGCGCGGTGGAAAACTCCTATACACCCTAGATGAAGGGGCGGACCGGTGACCGGATTGAAGGACGACGAGCGGACGGGCGCGATGCCGCTAGCATTGATCGCGCGACTGCTGGAACAATCGGGCCCCGGCTTGCCGGAAGAGCTGCTGGACGGCATCCGGGCGAACTCGGAGGAGATCCTGAGTTTGCTCGTCGAGGACGAGGAGATCGCCGAGAGGCTGGACAGTCACCTCGACGCGTTCGACCCCGACACGCTCGCCATGCTGTACGACGCCCTCGCGGGCGACGTGCCGGGGACGGTGCCCGCCGAGGCTGGCTCCCTGGCCGCCGCCATGCAAGATGCGAGCCGGGACGAGGATGTGTGCATCGGCTGGGCCTGGGCAAACGCCCTCATGGTCGACCTGCCCGATAATCTCGGCAACCTCGACCGATGCCTCGAAGGCGCGCCCATCGCGCCGGACGGGGTCGTCAAGTTGCTGATGGAGCAAGTCGACTCGAAGGCGGCGGGCCGGGACGCGGCCCACTGGGTTCGCGCGCTGGCCAGGCGGGGGCTCAGCCCCGTGTCCATCTTCCAGGCCGCCGACGCCGTTTCGGGGCTGATCGAGCGGCTCGCGCGACGCGGCAAGCTTCGCGAGGGGCAGGGTCTCCTGCTCGATGCTTCCGGCGGGCTGTCCGGCCCGGAGGATTTCGGGCGGGACATGGTGATCGAGAGCATCGGCCACGCGACCGATTGCGAGCCGTCGACGGCCCGGCGCCTGATCGCCTGGCTGGTGGGCGTCGCCCAGGCGAGGCCGCGACTCTTCCGCGGCCTGGAAGCCGAACCGCGGGGACCCCTGGCCGTCAGGCTCTCTCTCCAGCCGCGGGCGATGACCACGGACCACGACGCGGATCTCATCCTGCGATGGTCCCCCTCGCGCGAGGCCGCGCCGATCCAGAAGGACGCGGAGCGGGAGGGTCGATGCGGTCAACATGCCTATATGTAATTGGGGCGATCCCGCCGGTCACGGCCAGACGCGGCGTGGGGGCGGGAGTTGCCCGCGCAGCGGGACGAAGCCGCGGTTGCCGCGCCAGTAGGGGGTGGTCCGCCACTCGACGACCGTCCCCCCGCTCTCGTCCTCCGACTCCACGAGTCGGTGGACGAGCACCGCGTTCCTGGGCAATTGCCATCGCGCCAGATGGGGATCCTTGACGCGCCACTTCGCGGGGATCTTGTCGCGCTGTGTCGCCGTGCCGCTGCGAGCCTCCAGCACTTCCCGCGTCCGGCCCCTGGCCGGGTCCGTGGCCCGGAACGCCCGCACCTCCGCCTCGTGGATATGGCCCGTCATCACCACCGAGATCTCCTGGTCGATCAGGTAGACGTCGAGCGCCTGGCGACAGTTCCCGTGCATCCTGAGGGCCGACGAACCGTCGTGATAGGTGGGCGAATGGTGGATCAGGAGGGTGCGAATCTCGTCGGGCTGGCGCGGCCCCATGTGGATCTCCGGCGAGGCCAGCTGGCTGGAGAACTTTCCCCGAGCGGCATTCCGCCGGATCGACATGCGGCCCGTCGCCACGTCGGCATCGCTGTCCACCATCGCAAATCGGACGCGTAGACGACGACCGTCGGACAGCCGAAGGGGGACGTCGGGCGCCATCGCGGGGAAGGTCCCCGCCGGGAACGTCCGCAGGTAGGCCGCCGACGTGCCCGAGCTGAGCAGGGGCAGCGCCTCGTTCCAGTGGTCATGATTGCCGCCCACGCACCGGCCCTTCCAGTCGCGACACCTCAGGCCGAATGCGTCGCCCGAGGGAAAGTGGACCTCGCCGCCGAGGAACATCCCGGCCATCGCGAATTGCGTCGCCTTGCCGACGCAAGTGAGATCTCCGGTGGTGATCAGGTACGCCCCCTCTTCGTCGACCAGATGCTTGACCAGGCGGTCCAGATCTTTCATCGCCTGGACGGTGTGCCCTAGCAGACCCTGGAATATCTTCGCGTGCTTCCAGTAACGGGGCGCGTCGGCGTCGTACGTGCCGTCGTTTCGGCTCGGGTCCATGTCGCCGAAATGGAGGTCCGAGATGTGGATGAGCGTGGCCAGATGATAGCCGAACATGGATCGCTCCCGCGACAAACGAGGCCCGCGTACTAAAACCGGACGGCGGAGTCCATGAAAAGCCGGGCACGGGCCTTATCATAGGGCCCGGGGCGGAAATGGCGTGAAAAAATTCGGAACATGATTCGATTTCCGATTCATTGCATGATGGATGGCGCGGTTGGCACGCCCCCGGCCACCGGCCCTTGGAATTGAATGGGTTAATGAGTGGAGATGGAGTTGATTCCCGGAAGGCCGGCGACGCGGCAACGACGAGCAGCCCCCCTCCCGCGAGGTGAGAAGGGGGGCGCGTGCCGCCTCGAAGGCGGTTCCCACGGGGCGGGAAAGCACCCCTTCTCCTGTCGGCCCCGACGAAGCGGGGCGGCGGCGCGCGGAATCCCCTCGCCGAACGGCCACGGCGCGGGGTATCGTGGGGGATGTGGCGGCGAGGCCCGCCGGGCCCATTCACCGAGGCGGATCGACATGCGACGATCGATTCCACGTCGGGCGGTCTTGCTCGCGGCGCTGGGCGTCGCGGCGATGGCGACGCCCGGCGCGGCGTCGGCGCAGGCGCGGCGAGGGGGGGGGCTGGACCAGTCCCGGACCCGGCCCGCCCCCGCCCCCGCGGCCAGGCGGGCCGCCCCCACGCCGCCCCGGCTCGACGCCGTCCGGCCGGCCGACGACCGCACCTTCCGGCCGACCGTCGTGATCCGGCGCGGGAAGTCGCAGGGGACCGGCACGATCATCGCCACGTCCGCCGATTCCTCGCTGGTCCTGACCGCCGCGCACGTCGTCCGCGACAGGGGAGACCTCGTCGTGGAGCTTCACCGCTACAACGTCGGCCTGGAGAAGTCCAGGGGGGGCGATTGGCCGCTGGTGATCCCGGCCGAGGTCGTGGGGACCGACGACGCGGGGGACGTGGCGCTCCTGCGACTGCGGGGCCCCTCCCCCCTCCCCTTCGTCGCCCGGCTCTACGACGACGATCCGGCCGGGCTCGCCCCCGGCGCGCTCGTCACCTCGCTGGGCGTCGACCAGGGGGCGCGCGTCGCGAGCTGGGAGACGGGCCTGGTGGAGACGGCCCGATTCCGGATCGAGGACGACGGGGAGGAGCGGCCCTTCCTCGTCACGATGAAGATCCCCGCGCACGGGCGGTCGGGGGGCGGGCTGTTCCTCGCCGACGGCCGGCTGGTCGGCGTCTGCGTCGGCCACGCGGAGATGTACCAGGGCCGCAGGATGGGGATCTTCGCCTCGCTCGCGAGCGCCCGCCGGCTGATCCGCAAGCACGGCCTCGACGCCGAGGTCGCCCGCTCCCAGGCCCGCCCGCCGGCCCCGGCCGCCTCGCGCCGAGGTGGGCAGGCTGTCGAGTCCGAGGCCGCGCCGCGTTACGATCGATCCTGACGTCCTTCCCCCCTCGCGGGGGAAGGTGGCCCGGAGGGCCGGATGAGGGGGAAGCCAAGCGAGATGGCCCCGTGGTTCGCGACGGCCTGTCGGGCGGGATTCCGAACCGAGGAAGCGTCCCCGCTAGTCGTCCCCCTCATCTGACCGCTCCGCGGTCTGTCTTCCCCCGCGAGGGGGGAAGAACGGTCCGATCAAGGCTTCGCCGAGAACGGTGAAGCCCCGCTCGGCTACCCCAGGAGACGACCCATGCGCAGCCTCTCCGTCGCCGCGACGTTGACGCTCACGGCCATCGCCGCCGTGGCGACCGCGGCCGATTTCCCCCGCTTCGAGGCCCAGGAGATCGACCCCAACATCGGCGCGGTCTGCTACGCGCTGACGGTCGCGGACGTGGACGGCGACGGCCGGCCCGACGTCGTCGCCGCCTCCGAGGACGCCGTCGTCTGGTACCAGAACCCGTCGTGGACCAGGCGCGACATCATCCGCGGCGAGACGCGCCGCGACAACGTCTGCATCCAGCCCCATGACGTCGACGGCGACGGCCGGATCGACTTCGTCCTCGGCGCCGGCTGGAAGCCGTCGGACACCAACCAGCCCGGCACGCTCCAGTGGCTCGGCCGCGACGAGGCCGGCGCGTGGCGCGTCCACCCCATCGAATGCGACGAGCCGACCGTCCACCGGCTCCGGCTGGGCGACGTGAAGGGGACCGGCAAGGCCCAGCTCATCGTGGCGCCGCTCCAGGGCCGCGGCACGCGCGGGCCCAACTGGGGCGAGGGCGCCGGGGTGAACGTCCGGGTCCACGACATTCCCGACGACCCCACCCAACCGCGATGGCCGTCCGAGGTCGCCGATTCGACGCTCCACACCATCCACAACCTCCAGGTCGTCCCGTCGGGCGACGAAGGGCGTAAGAAGATCGTCCTCGCCGCCTGGGAAGGGGTCTTCGCCCTGGAGCGCGGCGCCGACGGCGCGTGGGCCCGGACGCGAATCGGCGCGGGCGACCAGGAATCCGCCCCGATGAAGGGGGCGAGCGAGATCAACGTCGGGCGCATGGCCGACGGCTCGCGCTACATCGCCACCATCGAGCCCTGGCACGGAAACCAGGCCGTCGTCTACTCCCCGCCGAAGGATGGCGGAGGGCTCTGGGCCCGCGACGTGATCGCCGCGCCGATGGCCTGGGGCCACGCCGTCTGGTGCGTCGACCTCGACGGCGACGGCGACGACGACCTCGTCGTCGGCCAGCGCGACCCGAACGCCGCCGGCTCCCCCGGCCCGAAGGGCCCCGGCGTCTTCGCCTTCGAGGCGAGGCCCGGCGCCGACGGCCCGGAGTTCGTCCGCCACGACGTCGACGACGGCGGCATGGCCTGCGAGGACGCGCTCGCCGCCGACCTCGACGGCGACGGCCGCCCCGACATCGTCGCCGGCGGCCGCGCCACCCACAACGTCCGCGTCTACTGGAACCGCGAGCCGTGACGCCGACCCTCGATGGAAGTGGTGATATGAACGCGGACGATCGCGACTTCGACGACTCCGTCGACCTAGACGCCTACCTCGGCCGCGTCGGTTACGACGGCCCGCGCGAGCCGACGCCGGGTGTTTTGAGGGCGCTGGTGGAGCGGCACATGGCCGCCATCCCGTTCGAGGCGATCGACGTGCTGCTGGGCCGCGGCGTCGACCTGACGCCCGCGGCCGTCGACCGCAAGCTGATCGACGGCCGTCGCGGCGGCTACTGCTTCGAGCACGCCAGCCTCATGAGGCGCGTGCTCCGGGCGATCGGCTTCCCGGTCTCGCAGTACCTCGCCCGGGTCCGCGTCCGCGACTCGCCCGGCTCGCCGTCCCCCCCGGCGACCCACGCCGCGCTGAAGGTCCAGGCCGGCGGCCGCCCCTGGCTGGTCGACGTCGGTTTCGGCGGCTTCATGCCCAACGAGCCGCTCGCGTGGGAGCCCGGCGCGGCCCAGGAGACGAAGTTCGGCGCGTACCGCCTGGTCGAGACGCCCGACGGCCTCCTGCTCCAGTCGCTCCACCAGGAGGCATGGGCGCCGCTGTACGACATCCTCGATTTCCGCTGGCGGGGGATCGACTTCAAGGTCGCGAACCATTACACCGCGACCTATCCGGATTCGCACTTCCGCCACGGCCTGATGGCCGCGCGAACCGAGAGCTGGGGCCGGACGACGCTCGCCGGGAACCTGTTCCGGAGGGTCGCGCTCGACGGCGCGCGCGAGGAGCGTTCGCTGGACGCCGAGGGACTGGCCGAGGCGCTCGCCTCGGCTTTCGGGCTGCCGGTCGCGGACGACTGGCGGCCGATGCTCGCCCGGGTCGCCGAGGACCGAGGCGGTTGAATTCTCGCCGCGATACGCGAGGATGAATGGCTCACTGGACCCTGCCCGATCCGATGCGAGGCGAATCGAGAATGGCTTACCTACACGGCCTGACGGTGATGCTGGCGATGACGACGACGTCCTGGGGCGGCGAGAAGTCGGTGGAATTCGTCTCCCACCGCGGCGAGTCGGCGGACGCCCCCGAGAACACCATGCCGGCGTTCAACCTGGCCTGGGAACGCGGCGTCAAGGCGATCGAGCTGGACGCCCACCTCTCCCGCGACGGCGTCCTCGTCGTCTGCCACGACGCCGACGCCAAACGCACCACGGGCTCCGACCTCAAGATCAAGGATTCGACCTGGGACGAGCTGAAGGGCCTGGACGCCGGCCGCTGGAAGGGCGAGAAGTTCGCCGGCGTGACGATGCCCAGGATCGAGGAGGCCCTGGCCTCCATCCCCGAGGGCGCCCGGTGCTTCATCGAGATCAAGGTCGGCCCCGAGTCGATCCCCGCGCTGGTGGAGGCGGTTCGCTCCTCCGGCAAGAAGCCCGAGCAGATGTGCGTCATCAGCTTCAACGCCGCCACGGTCGCCGAGGCCAAGAAGCGGCTCCCCGAGCTGAAGGCGTACTACCTCGCCGGCTTCAAGCAGGACAAGGAGACCGGCGTCTTCACGCCGACGGTCGACGAGCTGATCGCCAAGGCGAAGGAGATCAACGCCGACGGCCTGGACCTGGCCTACACCGGCCCCATCGACCGCGCCTTCGTCGACCGCGTCAAGGCCGAGGGCCTGGAGTTCTACGTCTGGACCGTCGACGACCCCGCCGTCGCCCGCCGCA
This sequence comes from Paludisphaera sp., assembly GCF_037189885.1. Taxonomy (NCBI): domain Bacteria; kingdom Pseudomonadati; phylum Planctomycetota; class Planctomycetia; order Isosphaerales; family Isosphaeraceae; genus Paludisphaera; species Paludisphaera sp. Next base: position 385 of record NZ_JBBCIR010000084.1, on the reverse strand, counting down.
TGATCGAGGCCGGCGTCGACGGCATCACCACCAACAAGGGCGAATGGCTGGCCCAGCAGGTCCGCTGAGCCGACGCCCCCCGACGGGCCGAGCCTCCTGCCCGGCCCGATTCGTTCCCTCTCCCTTGGGAGAGGGCAGCCGCGCCAGCGGCGGGTGAGGGCCGTCGCGCTTCGGAGATACCGCCGGCCGAGCCTGGAAATGAACCGGCGCGATCCCCGAAGCGCCCAGGCCCTTACCCGGCCCTTCGGGCCACCCTCTCCCGGATGGAGAGGGGACTCAAAAGGTTTCACCTTCCCTCGCGTCGCCGGCCTCACCGGAAATCGCCCGCGGCGGCGCCCGGGGGTTGCGTGGGGGCGGGATGGTAGCGGTTCTGGAGCCGCTCGAT
>NZ_JBBCIR010000083.1:0-23092 GCF_037189885.1 Paludisphaera sp. | reverse complement strand
CGCCGCCCCCGACGCCGGACCCCTCGCCGCCACCTCCCCCCGGCGGCCTCCCCCCCGAAATGCAGAAGGAGTTGGAGAGATTCCAGCGCGAGTCGGGGGGACGCTGAGGGACGCCTTCCTCACCACGCCCGGTCCAGCACTTCTTCCAGCAAGGCCGGGGCGCAGGGGCGGGGGTTGGCCGCGAGCGTCGGGTCGAGGGAGGCGACGCGGGCGTACTCGGCGAGGCGCTCGTGGGCCAGGCCGGGCACGTCGCGGAGCTTGCGGGGCAGGGGGGCGTTGGCCCGGAGCAGCTCCACCAGGGTGATGAGGTGGCCGGGGCCGTCGCCGGCGCGGCCGAGGCCCACCCGCGAGGCCAGGTCGGCCATCCGGGGCTCGCACGCCTGGCGGTTGAACCGAAGCGCGTGGGGGAGCAGCACGGCGGCGAGCGTCCCGTGACGGCCGCGGGCGTCGGGCTCGGCGGCGCGGGCCAGGGCGTGAGCGACCCCCAGCCCCTTGTTCGCGGCCGTCCCGCCGAGCAGCGCGCCGGTCGCCATCGCCGATCGGGCGTCGAGGTCGCCGCCGTTCTGGATGGCCGCCTCCAGGCCGCGGAAGATGTAGCGCATCCCCTCCACCGCGGCGGCGTCGGCGAACGGCTGGAAGCCCGTCGCCAGGAAGCTCTCGATGCAATGTCCCAGCGCGTCGAGGCCGGTCGCCGCGGTGAGGTCCGCGGGGAGCGAACGGGCCAGAGTCGGGTCCACGACGACCAGGGAGGCCGACGCCCCCATCATCTCCACCCCCGGCCCGCTCGTCGTGGGGATCGCCGCCAGGGGCGGCCCGCCCAGGGCGACGCGCATCGCCCCGGCCGCCGCCGTCACCGAGCCGCCGCCGACGGCCACCAGGCCGTCGCGGCCGTCGTCGCGATAGCGCGCCTCGGCTTCCGCCCCGACGCCACCGTCCCAGAGCGTCGCGCCGGGGAGCGACCCCCGGACCAGATCGACGAGGCCGATGGCGACCAGGTCGGGGCCGGTCACGATCATCGGCCGGGAGACCCCCAGCGCCCGCAGCTCGGCCGGCAGGTCGCCGACCGCGCCGACGCCGATCCGCACGCGCGTCGGCGCGACGACCAGCGAGGTCGTCCCCGCCGGTGGCGCGAGGCTGCTCAGCGACGTCAGGACCGGGCCGATCACGCGACATCCCTCCCGCGACCGTCAGTCGAACGAGCCGAGGAGCCCTTCCATCTCGGCCGCGGCGTGGGCGTCGCCCTTCGCCCTCGCCTTCTCGATCCCGGCGCGCAGCCATTCGGCCGCCTCGGCGAACTCCTCCGACTCGGCGTAGGACTGCCCGAGCTGCTGATACGCCGCGATCTCCTCGTCCGGCCGGTCCGCCACCAGGGACTTGAGGCGTTCCCGCCCCTCGTCCGCGTCGCCCTCGCGCAGGCACTGCATCGCCAGCCCGTAGCGCAGGAACGGATCCGTGGGATCGTCCCGCAGGCTCTCCTCCAGCTTCAACCGCCGCGGCGACTTCTCGGCCATGCGTCCCGGCTCCGGGGGTTCGGGTTGGTTCCGCGTCTAGTTTGACATCTTCCCGCCTGCTTGAGCAGGGGGAGCCCCCGGATTCGGGCGGGGGCGGGGTCGTCAGCGCGGGTTGGGGGAGTCCGACGAGCCGTCGGTGCCGGTCGGCGCGCCCGGGGCGGAGGTGCCGGAGCCGGTGGTCTTGTCGGTCTCGGGGGGCTTGGTCCCGCTGCTCCCGGCCGACGGGTTCTGTCCCGGGGCCGAGACGTTGGGCGTCGCGTTCGGGTTCATGTCCCCCTTGGAGCAGCCGAGGAGGGCCGCCGACGCGATCGCCGCCGCCGCGAGCCCCCATGCCTTGCCTCGCATCGAATCCGCCTCCCGTCGCTGGGCCGTGGGGCCGGCGGTCGTCGCGACCGCCGCGCGGGCTCACGACGTCGCAAGACTCGCGCCGATCAGGCCGATTGCGTGGAGGCGGTCGCGGCGGGGCCGTTGCGGGAGGCCCACGCGCGATGTCGCCGCGCGTTCATGGTCGGCCGGAACATGACCAGGAGGGCCAGCGGCAGGTACAGCAGGACCAGCGTCCCCCCCTTGTCCAGGTACCAGAACTGGCTGGCCGCCAGGAGCGCGGCCGAGAGCGAGATCAGGTGCGCCAGGTCCTTGCGGGCCGGCAAGAAGGCGACGATGAGGACCATCGCGAGGTAGCCGATCAGGACGGGCAGCCGGAAGCTGGGGTCGATGGCCCCCCAGAAGCTGCTCCCCGGCCTGGGCCCGTATTGCGGCAGCAGGCCGACCTCGGCGACGCTCCGCGCCCCCAGGGCGCGGGCCCATTCCGAGAGCCCCAGCCCGGCCGCCCCCAGCAGGGCGCAGACCGCCGCGACCGAGGCCGCCACCGAGATGTAGGCGACTCGCGCGCGGCCCCGATAGAAGCCCGTCCACAGCGGCAGGAGCCCCAGGCACGCCGGGATCCACCCCGCCGCCAGGCCGATCAGCAGCCCGGAGATCGCCGGCCGCGCGTACCAGAACACCGCGTAGACCACCAGCGCCGAGGAGACCAGCTGGCCGCTGTCCACCAGGGCCATCCTCGTGTAGGGGAGCAGCAGGTAGCACGAGGCCATCGAGAGACCCGTCAGCGAGCGTTCGAAGTGCTTCCAGCCGATCAGCCAGAGCCCGGACGCCAGCGCCAGGTGGCCCAGCACGGCCAGCACGCGCCCCAGGATCACCTGGGGCCGCTCGTGCTTCAGCGACGAGGGGAGCGGGGCGGCGTCGATCACCTGGCGGACGGCCCGGCTCTCCTCGGCCGGGGCGAGCGGGCGAGCGGCCGGCTCCTCGCGGCCGGTCGGCTCCGCGGGGTTCCGCTTGGCGCCCTCCTCCACCGGGAGGCTCACCGTCTCCACCAGCAGCAGCCCCAGGACGCCGATCGAGAGGGTCAGCAGGCCGGATGCGTTCAGGTTCGGCTCCAGCAGCGGGCGCCGCGAGAACCCCAGGTCGACGAACAGCCTCGCCAGCCACGCGAACGTCCCCAGGAACAGCAGGGCGAACGCGATCCACGGCGGGTCGCCCCGACGGCCGACGATCATCATCAGCCCCGGCACCGGCGCGAACAGCAGCAGGAGGTCCAGGTTCCGGATGCTCCAGAACCGGCCCCACTTGAAGAACAGCGTGACGCAGCCCAGCAGCGAGAGGAACAGCCAGACGACCGGCCCGAGGCCGAGATCCATGACGAGCGGTCCGTCCACGGCGACCTCGTCAGTCCGACTGGTAGGGGATGGGGGAGCCCGCGAGCTGGGAGAGGGCGTTCAGCGCCGCGCGCTGCTCGGCCTCCTTCTTGTTCCGGCCCCAGGCGGGGGGATACAGCACGGGGCCGATCTGGGCCGCGATCTTGAAGCACTTGGAATGGTCCGGACCCTTCTCGTCCAGGAGCAGGTACGTCGGCGTCTCGCCGAAGTCGCGCTGGGAGGCCTGCTGGAGGTTGCTCTTGTAGTTGAGCCCGTTCTGCCCCTCCACGGCCGCGTCGATCTCCGGGTCCATGTGGCGGACGATGAAGCGGGCCGCCGCGACCATGCCGCCGTCGACGAAGATGGCGCCGATCAGGCTCTCGAACACGTCGGCCAGGAGCGACGACGGGGTCTGCTCCGCCCCCCCCATCCCCTTGCCCAGGAACAGGTACTCGTCCAGCCCCAGCTCCTCGGAGATCTTGGCGCAGGTCTTCCGCGAGACCACCACCGACTTGATCCGCGTCAGCTCCCCTTCCTGGTAGTCGGGGAACTTGCGGAAGAGGGACTCGCAGACGACGGCGCCCAGGATGGCGTCCCCCAGGAACTCCAGCCGCTCGTTCGACGCCAGCCGGTGGTCGGCGCCGGAGGCGTGCGTGAGCGCCTCGCGCAGCAGATCCGGATCCCGGAACTCGTACCCGAGGACCCCCTGACACTCCGCGAGAAGGCGGGCCTCGTCCCGTTGGGTCGTGGTATTTGGCGCGGCGATGGTGGTGATTCCCGGCGAGGATCGGCGCGAGGAAGTCCGGTCGAAACCCGGACGAGGATGGGATTCAGGCTAGCTTACGCGAAACCCCGTGTCAATCGCCGCGCCGACCCCGTGCCGGCGGGCGTCGGGGAGTCCGGCCGAACGTCCGCCGCGACGGCGCGTCGCTTGCCCGCCCGTGACAACGGCGCGCCGGTTGCGTACTTGTATGGGGTGATCATGCGCGGCACGCCCCGTTTCGGCCCCATCGCGTTTGGGATCGCCGCGCAACCTAGGATTTTCTTTTTCGCGCGTCCGGGGCGCGGCCTGGCCGTTTCTCCGACGGCCTCCCCGCGCGACCCTCTCCAGGAGTCTCCATCACATGTCCCTCGTCCACCAGGCGCGCGGCCGCCGTCGCGGCTTCACGCTGATCGAGCTGCTGGTGGTGATCGCGATCATCGCCGTCCTCATCGCCCTCTTGCTGCCGGCCGTCCAGGCGGCGCGCGAGGCCGCCCGGCGGTCCCAGTGCGTCAACAACCTGAAGCAGATCGGCCTGGCCATGCACAACTACCACTCGGCGCAGGAAGTGTTCCCGATGGGCGCGTCGCTGGCCTTCTATCCGGGCGTCACCCCCGCGAGCTGGAACAACTGGTCGGCGCACGCGGCGCTGCTGAACTACCTGGAGCAGCAGCCGCTCTACAACGCCATCAACTTCATGGTCGAGACCCGGGGCGGCGGGATCTCCGGGCCGATCAACGCCACGGCGTTCAACTCGAAGATCGCGGCGTTCCTCTGCCCGTCGGACGGCCGGGCCGGGCGGGTCAACAACAACTCCTACTACGGGAGCCTCGGCCCCTCGACCAACGTCGGCGGCGACATGCCCCCGCGCCCCTGGGGGACCGGGCCGACCTACGCCAGCGACACGTCCGGCGTCTTCGGCTTCCGCGTCTCCTACGGCCTCCGAGACGTGACCGACGGCTCGTCGAACACGGTCGCCTTCTCCGAGGGCAAGGCGGGCAACCAGGAGCAGGCGGTGCAGGACGGCAACATGATCATGAACGCCGGGCTCTCGGGCAACGGCTTCGTGCGCAACGCCTTCAACAACCAGCCCGCGGTCCTGGCGGACCTGGTGCAATGCTCCGCCCAGTACATCCCGTCGAACGCCGGCAACATCTCCACCGGTCACGGGCATGACTGGGCCGTGGGCGGCACGGGGGCGACCCTGTTCAACACGATCGTCCCCCCGAACAGCAACCAGCACAAGTGGGCCGCGTGCCGGACCGACTGCAACGGCGGCTGCGACGGGGCGAGCATGGACTACTCCAACGCCCAGAGCTACCACTCCGGCGGCGTCAACGCGGCCATGGCCGACGGCTCCGTCCGCTTCGTCAAGGACGCCGTCGCCATGCCCGTCTGGTGGGGCCTGGGGAGCCGCGCCGGCGGCGAGGTCATCGGCTCCGACTCCTACTGACCCACGCGCGGGAACACGAACCCGGGGCGGGCCGCCCGCCCGCCCCGACCTCGCAACGAGGAGAGGCATCATGTACAGTCGAAGGAAGGCCCTGATGGCGCTGGCGTGCCTGACGGCGGGCGCGGCGATCGGCTGCGGCGACTCGGTGGACACGTCCGGGAACCTCTCGGCCGCCGAGGAGGAGAACAACCGCAAGCGCACCGAGGCCATGGAGGAGTACGCGAAGCAGCAGGCGGCCGGCAAGAAGAAGCGCTAACGCGGGCGCGGCGCCGGGCCGCTCCCCGCCCGGCGCGCCCGAAACGATCGGACCGAAGATGGGCGAGAGCGACGACGATCCGGAGATCCTGGAGACGTCGGCCGGGGACTTCCGGCTGCTGGAGTATCGGCTCCGGGGGGGCGGCCGGGAGTGGTCCGTCCGGCACGTCGGCGCGATCCTGACCGACGAGGACGAGACCCGGGCGATCGTGCGGAAGACCAACCGCCTGCCGTACGGGGTCTCGCTCTGGCCCTCGGCGATCGCGCTTGGGCACGAGGTCGCCGGACGCGCCGGGGAGTTCCGGGGACGTCGCGTGCTGGAACTCGGCGCGGGGGCGGGCCTGCCGGGGATCGTGGCGGCCTCGCTGGGGGCGAGCGTCGTCCAGACCGACAAGGACGAACTCGCCCTTCACCTCGCCCGGCGCAACGCCGAATCCAACGGCGCGGCCGTCGAGCATCGCCAGGGCGACTGGGAGCAATGGGACGACCCCGCCCGGTACGACTGGATCCTGGGCGCCGACGTCCTCTACGGCGACTCGCTCCGCCCGGCGCTCCGCCGCATCTTCGAGGGCAACCTCGCCCCCGGGGGCCGCGTCCTGCTGGCCGACCCGCACCGGCCGGGCGCCGTCGCGTTCCTGGAGACGCTTGAGGCGGACGGCTGGCGCGTCTCGTACACTAAGTACGACATCGGCGAGGGGGATTCGCCCCGGGCCGTCGGCGTCTTCGAGGCGACGCCGGGCTGATCGCCGGCCGCGAGCGAGGGGCGACTCATGCTGTTCGACCCCGACTTCGACTGGGAGTTGTTCCCCCGCCCCGAGGACCGGCCGCGTCGCGGACTGCTCCGCGCGGCGGTGGTCGCGGCGATCGTCGCGATGTGGTTCGTCGATCGGCCGTTCGCCGTCGTCGCGGCGTGCGTAGCGGCGGCATACGGGGACGTCCGCGAGGGCTTCCGCCTGGCGAAGGTCGTCCCCGACCCCGCCGGGGCGCGCGTCTGCATGCTCTTCCGCTTCGCCTGGGGGGCGTGGAAGGCGGGGGCGATGGGCCTCGCGTTTCTGTTCGTGGTGTTTCAATGGACCGCCTTCGCTAGAAGGCCGGGCCTGCCACCGGAATCTTCCATGGCGATGGGGGCCCTGGTGCTCGGCTTCCTCGCCTCGGCGGCGCTGACGGCGGCGGGGATGATCGCGGCGCTGCGCTCGGGGTTGAGGGTCTGGATCGGCGAGGGGGTCAACCAGGCCCGCATGCTGCTGCTGAGCATGCTCATGTCGGCGTTCTTGATCGGCGTGCTCATCCCCGGTGCCATCTGGCTAAGGCGGATCACCAACTCGATGCTGCCGGATGCGTCGACGATCGCCCTCGTCTCGCTCCTGGCCTTCTGCGGCCTGACGATCGTGGGCCCGATCGCGATCCTAATCACCCTGGACAGGATCAGCCGCCGCGTCATCGCCGAGCGTCCCGGCAAGTTTGGCCCGAAGGTGCCGAGCGTGGGGAAGTGGAACGCCTAGCGCGGGCCGGGCCGATCGCCGGCTGCTTACGGGGGGCCCATGCTGTTCGACCCCGACTTCGACTGGGAGTTGTTCCCCCGCCCCGAGGACCGGCCGCGTCGCGGACTGCTCCGCGCGGCGGTGGTCGCGGCGATCGTCGTATTCTGGTTCGTCGATCGGCCGTTCGCCGTGGTCGCGGCGTGCGTCGCCGTGAGCTTCGGCGACTTCCGCGAAGGATTCCGCCTGGCGAGGGCGGTTCCCGACCCCGCCGGGGCGCGCGTCTGCCTGCTGTTCCGCCTCGCCTGGGGGACGCTGACGGCCGCGTTGATGGGCTTCGTGCTGATGTTCGCCATGATCCCGTGGATCCCGCGGCACGAGAAAGGCGAGGGCCTGCCCCTGGAGGCCGCCCTGGCGATGCTGGCCTGGATCCTCGGCTTCCTCGCCTCGGCGGCGCTGACGGCGGCGGGGATGATCGCGGCGCTGCGCTCGGGGATGCGGGTCTGGATCGGCGAGGGGGTCAACCAGGCCCGCGTGCTGCTGCTGGGCATGATGATCTCGGCGTTCGCGATCGGCGTGGTCTTCCCGGCCATGATCTGGTTCGTCGAGTTCGCCGACGAGGGCCCGCCGTCGGGTCGCGACAACCTGGTGCCGTTCCTCGTCATGCTCGGCCTGATCTTCGTGGGCCCGATCGCGATCCTGATCGCCCTGGACCGGATCGGCCGCCGCGTCATCGCCAAGCATCCCGGCAAGTTCGGGCCGAAGGTGCCGAGCGTGGGGAAGTGGAACGCCTAGCGCGCGGAGCGGCTTTCCGGCCGCTGGACCGGTGCCGACCGTCGGGGCAGAATGGGGGCGTCGCGCGCCGAGACCTCCTCGTCTCTCTCCCCCGGAGCCACCGATGGAACTTCGTCATGCGTCGCCGCGCCGATGGGTCGCGGCCTGGGTGGCCGTCTCGCTGCTGGGATTCGCGCCGGGCGCCCTCGCTCAGACGGGGCCGGAGGAGTCGGCGAGCAAGGCGAAGCCGGCCGAGGGGCTGGAGGCGACGCTCTGGGCCGCCGAGCCGATGGTGCTCAACCCGACCAGCCTGGACGTCGACTCGCGTGGCCGGGTCTGGATCGCCGAGGGGCTGAACTACCGCCTCACGCGCGGCGGGAACAAGCGATTCCCGCGCGAGGGGGAGGCCGACAGGATCAAGATCCTGGAGGACACCGACGGCGACGGCAAGGCCGACAAGGTAACGGTCTTCGCCGATCGGATCTTCCCCGTGCCGATGGGCCTGGCGGTCGAGGAGCGATACGACGCCGAGGGCAAGTACGCCGGCTGCCGCGTGTACGTCGGCGTCAGCCCGAACATCCTCGTCCTGGAGGACACCGACGGCGACGACAGGGCCGACAAGCGGTCCAACCTCCTCACCGGCTTCGGCGGGATCGACTCCGACCACGGCGTCCACGGCATGACCCTGGGGCTCGACGGCAAGCTCTACTTCACCCACGGCGACGGCTGCTGCTCGGTCCAGGAGGACCAGTCCGAGCGGACCCAGAACTTCGACGTGACGGACGCCTCGGGGCGTCGCGTCCGGGCGCGGCTCCACGCGAGCACCCTGCGCGTGAACCGCGACGGGACCGAGTTCGAGGTCGTCTGCGACGGCCAGCGCAACAACTACGAGACCTGCCGCAACGCCTTCGGCGAGGGCTTCACCAGCGACAACGACGACGACGGCCGGCGCGGCTGCCGCGTGATCCACACGATGGACGGCGGCAACTTCGGCTACCGCACGCCCGGCAGCCCCCTCCACTGGGGGGAGGACGCGCCGGGGATCGTGCCCAAGCTCGTCGGCACCGGCAACGGCAGCCCCTGCGGGATCGCCGTGTACGAGTCGACGCTGATCCCCGGCCTGTTCGGCGGCCTGCTGGAAGCCGAGGCCGGCACGCGCCAGATCAACGCCTTCCCGATCGTTCGCCACGGCTCGACGTATCGCGCCGAGGCGCGAGTCCTGCTCGCCAGCGACGACCCCTGGTTCCGCCCGTCCGACGTCGGCGTGGGGCCCGACGGCTCCGTCTTCGTCGCCGATTGGTACGACGCGGCCGTCGGCGGCCACGCCTTCTCCGACCAGGACACCGGGCGGATCTACCGCGTCTTCCCGAAGGGGTCCAGGCCCGATGCGCCGAAGGTCGACTTCGGCTCCGTCGCCGGGCTGATCGAGGCGCTGAAGCTGCCGAACGTCGCCGCCCAGGACGCCGCCCGTCGCGGCCTGCTCGAACGGGGAGACGCCGCGGCCGACGCCCTCCGCGCCCTCGTCAAGCAAGGCTCGCCCCAGGAAGCCGGCCGCGCCATGCAGGTCGCCGCGTCGATGCCGCAACTCGCCGGGCTCGCCGCCGAGGTGATCCAGAGCCCCGCCGACTTCCACGACGGCGACCCGAGGCTCCGCGAGCTGGCCGTGCGCCTCCTGGGCCGCGACTGCCGTGAGAACGGCGTCGTCGAATACCAGAACCCCGAGGCCAAGAAGCCCCCCGCGGCGCTCGACCACCTGGACATCCTACTCCCGCTGGCGGCCGACCCCGACGCCGGGGTCCGTCGCGAGCTGATCCTCGCGTTGCGGAGCGTCCCGACGCCGAAGGCCGGCGAGGCGCTCCGCCAGCTCGCCGCCGGCTGGGACGGCCGCGACCGCTGGTACCTGGAGGCGCTCGGCCTGGCGCTGGACGGCCGCGAGCCGGAGTACATCACGAGCCTGATGGACCCGTCCCTCTTCGGCGACCCGGCCAGGCTCGACGGGGAGGCGGCCGACGACCGCGTCGCGTTGCCGCCGTACTTCCCCGTCGACCGCAACGAGGCGTTCATCCCCGTCGACGCGCCCGACCGGGAGGTCTCGGGCCTGGGCAAGTACCTGGGCTTCCTCTGGCGGCTCCAGCGGCCCGAGTCGCTGCCGGCGTTGGAATCGCTCCTCCCCCGGCTGAAGACCCCCGCGTTGCAGCAGGCGGGCGACGACGCGCTGACGCGGGTCCGCTCCCCTTACGCGGCCGACGTCGCCGCGCTCCTCGCCGAGCGGTCCGAGGATCCGACCCGTCGCGCCATGCTGCACGAGATGCTGGCGGAGCGGCTGGCCGGCCCGTGGAACGAGGCCCGGAGCCGGCCCGCGGTCGCGCGGGTGATCGAGGCCGCGCTGAGCGACCCCGCCCGGCGGGCCCAGGGGATCGCGATGGCCGCCGCCACCGGCGTCCCGCGCTACCGGGCGACGTTCGAGGCGCTGGCCGTCGACCCGGCCGTCCCGGACGTGGTCGCCGCGAAGGCCGTCGAGGCGATCGGGGCCGTCGGCGGCACGCCCAGCCGGTCGCTCACCGGCCTGATCGCGGGCGCCCGCGGCAAGGAGTCGAGCGCCCGCGCCGAGGCCGCCGTGCGCGCCATCCCGAAGTTCTACGACGCCCGCGCCCGGCTCCAGGAGATCCTCACCGACCGCGAGTACCCCGTCGCCCTGCGGCGCGAGGCCCTGCGGACGCTGGCGAAGCTCCCCGAGGGGGGCCTCCGGCTGGTCGACCTGGCGAAGGCCGGCGGCCTGCCCGACGACCTGAAGACGGAGGCGACGGCCACGCTGCACGCCTCGGCCGACCGCCGGGCGCGCGAGGCCGCGGCGGCCGTGCTGCCCCTCCCCGCGACCGCGAGCGGCCGGCCGCTGCCGCCGATCGACGAGCTGCTGCGACGCGAGGGGGACCCGGCGCGGGGCGAGGCCGTCTTCTTCCGGAAGGCGTCCGACTCGTGCGCCTCGTGCCACCGCGTCCAGGGCCGGGGCCGATGGGTCGGGCCGGACCTCTCCACCATCGGCGAGAAGTACGGCAAGGGGGAGCTGCTGAACTCGATCATCAACCCGAGCGCCGCGATCGGCTACAACTTCCGCTCCGCCATCCTGGCCCTGTCCGACGGCCGCGTCGTCGCCGGGCTCCTCGTCGAGGAGACCCCCGCGCGGATCGTGATCAAGACGGCCGAGGGGGAGCGCGTGACGATCGCGCCGAGGGACGTCGAGGAGCGTCGGACGAGCGAAACCTCCCTGATGCCGGAGGACCTGGCCGCGACGATGAGCGACGGCGACCTCGTCGACCTGCTCGCCTACCTGGGGACGCTCCGCGCCCCCGTCGGCGTGGTCGGCCAGCTCCGCGCGGTCGGGCCGATCGCCGGCGACGGTCCCGGCGTCGACCCGGCCGGCGCGCCCGACGCCGAAGCCCCGGTCGACGACGGCGCCGGGAGGTCGCTCTCGTGGCGCCGGGCCGACGCCGACGCCGAGGGCCGCGTGGACCTCGCGGCGTTCCTCGCCCCCGGCAAGGCCGCGCTCGCCATGACGCCGATCGAGTCCCCCCGGGCGCAGGAGGCGACGCTCGTCCTGGACGGCCCGATCGAGGCGTCCGCGTGGCTCGACGGCCTCCCCGTCGAGCTGAAGCGGGCCGAGCCCGACGGCCCCGCGACGGCCTCGTTGTCGCTGCCGGCCGGGCGCGCCAACCTCCTGATCCGGGCGAAGGCCCCCCCGGAAGGCGCCGAGGGCTGGCTGGCGACGACGATCGTCGCGCCCGCGCCGGTCGCCTTCGACGGGGAGGCGGCCGGACGCTGACGGGGTCTCGCCCCGCTTCGGGACGCCGGGCCGGGCCGACGGCCGGAGGAGCCCCCCCGTGAACTCCGCCGGCCGTCTCGCTCGTCCCCCCCTTCATCCGGCCGTCCGGGCCACCTTCCCCCAGCAGGGGGGGAGGACGGTATGATTGATGGCCCCAGTTCGCCCCCTCTAGGAACGATCGCCAAGACCGTGGAACCATCCCAAGCCCCAGCGCGACCGCCGAAGGTCGCCGTCGCCCTGCCGTGCTACAACGAGGCCGCCGCCGTCGGGCTCGTCGTCGACTCCTTCCGCGCGACCCTGCCCGGCGCGGAGGTCTTCGTCTTCGACAACGCCTCCGACGACGGAACGGGGGAGATCGCCGCGGCGAGGGGCGCGCGCGTCGTGCCGGTGCCGGATCGCGGCAAGGGGTTCGCGGTCCGCGCCGCGTTCGAGACCCTGCGGGACTACGACGTCGTCCTGATGGCCGACGGCGACGGCACGTATCCGGCCGAGGAGGCCCCCCGGATGATCGCGCCGATCCTGGAGGGGCGGGCCGAGACGGTCGTCGGCGTGAGGCGCCCGGAGGGGGGGGCCAGGGCGATGGCGCCGGTCCGGGCGCTGGGGAACGTACTGCTGCGGGGGGCGTTCCGCGCGTTCATCGGCCCCGGCGCGGGCGATCTCCTCTCGGGCTATCGGGCGTTCAGCCGGCGATTCCTCCGCGAGGTCCGCCTGCGATCCGAGGGCTTCGAGGTGGAGACCGAGCTGGCGGCGGCGACCGTGGCGCGCGAGCTGGCCGCGGTGGACGTGGAGGTCCCGTATCGGCCGCGCGTCGAGGGGACGGAGAGCAAGCTCCGGGCGTTCCGCGACGGCCGTCGGATCCTGGCGACGATCGTCCGCGAGGGCCTCCGGCTGCGGCCGGCGCGGGCCCTCGTGGTGGTCGCGGCGGCCGGGGCCGTCGCGGGGGCGGTCGCCTATTTCGCCCTGTCGGGCTGAGGCGAGAGGGGGGAGTCGCCCGGGGGGACGTCCCAGAGCTTGACGGTGTGGTCGTGGCTGGAGGAGGCGAGCCGGGCGCCGTCGCGCGACATCGCCAGGCCGGTCACGGCCGAGCTGTGCTCGCGGAGGGCCAGCAGCGGCCAGCCCCCGTCGACGTCCCAGGCGCGGACGCACTTGTCGAGCCCCCCGGAGATCAGGCGGCCGTCCGGGCTGAACACCAGGGCGAGGACGTCGCGGGCGTGGTCGTCCAGGCGCCTGGGGGCGTCGAGACGGTCCGGATCCCACACGAGGATCGACCCGCCGCGGACGGACGCCGCGAGCCGCCGACCGTCCACGGAGTACGCCAGGGCGAGGATCTCGGCGCCGGCGGGGAGGACGGCGCCGGGCCGGCCGGTCTCGGTGTCCCAGAGGCGCACGGAGCCGTCGTCCGCGCCGGAGGCCAGCGTGCGACGCTCGCGGGAGAGGGCCAGCCGCCGGACCGCCCCGCCATGCCCCTCCAGGGTCATGATCCGCTCGGCGTTGGCGGGATCCCAGACGTGGATCCTGTGGTCGCCGCCGGCGGAGGCGACGCGGCGGTCGTCCAGGAAGACCACCGCGTCGACCACGTCGCCGTGCTCGCGATAGGTCGCGATCCGCCGCCCCCCCTCCAGGTCCCAGACGACGGCCTCGCCGCGCGGGCGCTCGGGGATGCCGCAGGACGCGACGAGGCGGAGGCCGTCGGGGCTGAAGGCCAGGGCGCGCACGCCCGTGCTCGCCACCTTGAGCCGGTGGAGCGGGGCCCCGGTCGCGGCGTCCCACACGCGGGCGACGCCGTCGTGATGCCCCGAGGCGACGAGGCGGCCGTCGCCGGAGATCGCGACGCAGGCGGCGACGCCGTAGGGGGTCTGCGGGGCGTCTTGCAGGGTCCGGGGCCGGGCGGGCGCGCGGGCGTCCCAGACCCTGGCGATCCCCTCGGACGAGGCGGAGACGAGCCCCGCGCCCCCCGTCGCCGCGCCGAGGGATCGGACGCCCTCCGAGTGGCCGAGGAACTTGTGGAGCAAGCGGCCGGTGGCCGGATCCCAGAGGCGGACCTGGTTGTCGTTCCCCCCGGAGGCCAGCCAGCCGCCGTCCCGCGGCCAGGCGAGGCAGACGACCCCGCCGGCGTGCCCGGCGATCGAGGACACGGGCATCCCCGTGGCGACGTCCCAGATCCGGACGGCGCCGTCGAGCCCCGCCGAGGCGAGCCGCGAGCCGTCCGGGCCGAAAGCCAGGGCGCGGACCTCCCCCTGGTGGGCCTTCAACTCGTGGAGGAGCCGGGGGGAATCCTCCAGGGACCAGAGCTTGACCGTCCCGTCGACGCTGGCCGAGGCGAGGGCCATCCCGTCCGGCCCGATGGCGACCGCCGCGACCGGCCCGGCGTGCCCCACCGGCGGCCCGGGCGCGAGCATCTCGGAGTCCACGTCCCAGACCAGGACCATGTGGGAGGCGATCCCGGCCGCCAGCCGCGCGCCGTCGGGCGTCCAGGCCATCGACAGCACCGACGCCGGGTCGGCGTCCAGGAGGCGCAGGCGGCCGCCGGTCTCGGCGTCGTAGACGCCGATCGCGCCGTCGCCTCCCGCCCCGGCCAGCCGGCGGCCGTCCGGGCTGTACGCCAGCGCCAGCACGCCGCGGCGGAGGTCCGAATTGCGGCCCGACGCGTTGGGGGCCCGGATGGTCAGCCGTTCGCGGCCGTCGGCCGCCCCCCAGATCCGCATGACGCCGTTGAGGGAGAGGGTGGCGAACTCGGCCCCGTCGGGCCGCATCGCGACCGCGGCGAACGACTCGCCCGGGACGCCCACGGCCCGCAAGGACTCGGAGTCCAGGCTCAATAGCTGGCGCCACTCCCAGCCCCGGCGATCGACCCCGCCGGGCCTCGGCCGCATCAGGTCCATCAGCGCGCGGTACTGGCCGTAGTCGTCGGCGGCCCAGGCGGCGCCCGCGAGGCTGGCCCGGGTGTCGTAGAGCGTCCGGTCCTCCTCCTCGCGGGCGGCCTCCAGGTCGCGCAGCGCGAGCTGGGCCACGCGGCGGGCGTCCGCCTCCTCGTCGTGGGCGCGGCGGGCCGACTCGGCCAGCAGCCGCTGGGCCTTGGCCTGCTCGCGGAACACGCCGGCCGCCGCGAGCGAGGCGACCGTCGCCAGGACGAGGACCGCCGTGAGGATCGCCCCCAGGATGGCGATCGCCGGGTTCCGCCGCGCCCATCGCCAGTATCGCTCCGCCGGCGAGGCGCGACGCGCCTGGACCGGGCGGTCCTCCAGGAACCGGGCCAGGTCGGCGCCCATCTCGGCGGCGGAGGCGTAGCGGTCGGCCGGCAGGCGCTCGATCGCCTTGTGGACGATCGTCGCCAGGTCCAGGGGGATGCGCGGGTCGATCGAGCGCAGGGAGGGGGGGCACGCCTGCGAGACCTGCCACATCAGCCGGGCGCGGTCGCCGGCGTCGAACGCCGGACGCCGCGCCAGCAGCTCGAAGAGGGTCAGCCCCAGGCCGTAGATGTCGCCGGCGGGGCCGCGGATCCCATCGAACGCCTCCGGGGGCATGTAGCGCACGGTGCCGACGATGTCGCCGCTCTGCGTCAGGTCCTGGTGCCCGGCCCACTTCGCCAGGCCGAAGTCGGTCAGCCAGAGGTTCCCGCGCCCGTCCAGAAGGAGGTTCGAGGGCTTCACGTCGCGGTGCAGGACCCCCTGCGAGTGGGCGTACTCCAGGCCGCCGGCCGCCTGGAGGCCCAGGCGGGCCACCCACTTCCAGCGGGCGGGGCCGTCCTCCATCTCCTCCGAGGGCCATCCGGGGGAGAGCGTCATGCCCCCCGGGTCGAGGTCCCCGGCGTCCGACTCGGAGTCGGCCCCGCATCCGGGGGGGGAGGGCTCCGAGGCCTCCGGGACGATCGGACCCGACGGGGGCGGTGTGTCCGAGATGGTGGCGGCCTCGGTCGGCGCGAGGTGGCCCGGCTGGCGGCGGGCCTGGTCCAGCAGCGCGTCCAGGCCGACGCCCTCGATGTACTGCATCACGTAGTAGGGCGTCCCCTCGTGCTCGCCGAAGCCGAAGACGGGGACGATGTTCGTGTGGTGCAGCCGGCCGGCCGACCGGGCCTCGCGCTCGAACCGCCGCCGACGGCGGGTGTCGGCCAGGCCGTGCGAGAGGACCTTGAGCGCCACCCGGCGGGTCAGCGAGACCTGCCAGGCCTCATAGACGACCCCCATGCCCCCTCGGCCGATCTCGCGCAGGATGCGATAGTCGCCGAAGACCCGCGGCCTTTCGAACCGGGGCGCGCCGGCCGCTCCGGCCGGCTCGACGCTCGTCGCGTCGCGCCGGCCGGGGGTGCTGTCGGTGGCGCCGCCGCTGGCCGTGGGCATGCTCGCCTCGCCCCCGCCTGGCCTGGGGTCTCGGGTAGGTTGATCGGGCGGCGCGGGGCGGCGAGGTCGACGCGCCCGGCGGGCCATCCCCATCGTGACCGCCCGCCCCGGGCTTTTCAAGCAGGCACGCCCGCGAGCCCGCGTCGCCTCAGGTGGCCGTCGCCCGGCCGAGCGCCTGACGCGATCCCTCCGCGACGCTCCCCCCCCTGCGATCCGGCGCGGCCGGCGGCAGGGGGTCGCCGGCGTCCAGCATCGCCAGCAGGTCGGTCTCGATCTTCAGGCAGAGCTGGTCCAGCGGCAGGGCGTTCAGGCTCGTCGCCGTGAACGGGAATTGCAGCTCCGTCCCGATCTTGTCCAGGGCCAGGATCGGCGCCGCGACCAGCATCGTCACCAGGGGCGTCAGCCAGTGGATCTCGCCCACGAGCGCGAACGGCAGCGTCACCAGGAAGAACAGGATGAAGCGGCGGATCTCGATCCGGTACGCCACCGGCAGCGGCGACGACCGGATCCGCTCGCAGGCCCCCATGTGGTCGATCAGCACGGCCCGCTGCTCCTCGGCGCGGGTGAACGCGAACCCGTCCATCCCCATCTCCTCGCGGGCGCGGCGGAGCAGGCCCCCGATCCGCAGGCAGACGGCGTTCGACATGTGGTGGGAGGCGAACAGGTGATCGGCGGCCTCCCTCCCCAGCAGCGCGGTCACCGACGTGCTGGCGCGCTGATCGCGCAGGCCCAGCCGGATCGCGTGCGGCAGGGCGGCCGTCCAGCGGATGACCTGCTCCCGCCATTCGCGGTCCTCGGGGCCGTAGGCCAGCGCCTGGATGCCCAGGTTCCGCGTCTGGTTGACGATCCCCCCCCAGAGCTTGCGCCCCTCCCACCAGCGGTCGTAGCCGGCGTTGGTCCGCAGGACCAGCAGGAGGCCCAGCGCGGCGCCGGCCACCTCGTGGGGGCCGACGCCCACGTGCAATGACATCCCATGCGCGGCGTCGTCGATCAGCGTGACCAGCGCCGCGAAGGCGCCGAAGATGAGCACGCGCAGCAGGATCAGCGGCACCGCCGATCCCTGGACGCCGAACACCTCGACCCAAAAGAGCAGCTCCTTGTCGCGGGATCTCACGGGCCCAGACGCCTCCCGGGTCGACCCCCGCCCGAGGGGGGGCCAGTGAATCTCATCCGATCCGATTCGATCATGGGTCCAGCCGGTACGACGGCGACGCCATCGCCGCCGAGCCCCGCCCCCCCGCCTCGCGGTGGGGCGAGTCCAGCAGCAGCAACGCCTCCCAACGCAGGCGGCCGCGCGGCACGCCGTCCCCCTCGCCGCCCCAGCGCCCGCCTGGCGCGGAGCCGTCGAGAGGGACCCGGACCGACTTCCAGCCGAGGAAATCCAGCCTACCGAGGTCGGGCTGGAACGTCTGCCCCGATCCGTCCACGAAACGACACCGGACGTACGCGCCCGAGCCGTCCCCCTTCAGCCAGAACATCGCCTCCCTCGCCTTCTCCGGGATTTCCAGGGGCTTCCGAGGGCGGACGACCAGGTAACGCCAGCCGGGATCGAAATCATAAAAAATCGTTAACACGCGCCCGTCGCCTTCCATCGACGACCTCAGCGGCGCGCCGCCGGTCCCGGCGTTGTCGACGTGGAGGTCGGCCTCGAGCGCGTCCAGCACGTCGCCGCCGTCCGGGCCCCTCATCGGTTCGATCCGCCCGACGATCGGCGGCAGGACCGCCTCGCCGTCGGCGTCGACCAGCGCCACGTCGATCGTCGGCGAATCCACCTTGAGGCTCGCCTCCCCGCTGGCTTGACCTTCGGGGATGTCCACCACGGCCGACGCGATCTCCTCCCCGTCCGGCCCCCTCGCCGCCAGCCGGCCGCGGAAGGCTCGCTTCGACGGGTTCTCGATAGCCGCCCGATACGCCCCGTCGCGCGGGGCGAAAGCCAGGGAGAGCGGGTCGGACCGCCAGACCTGGATCGGCGCGAGCGCCGGGAGCTTGCTCCCCTGATAGGTCATCTCCAGGGCGATCTCGCGGTGGGGGGTCCGGTAGGGATGCGGGGGGGTGCTGAAAACGTGCAGGGAAAATGGGCCGTCGCCGAGGACGGCATCGACCTCCAGCGGCCTGTCCGAGCCGGCTATCCGCGCCTCGAACTCGCCGCCGTTCAGTGTGGCGAGTCCGATGCCCAGCCGGAACGGACGGTCGCGATCCTCGGCGACCGGGCCGACCGGTGCCTGGATCTTCGCCAGCACCGCCAGTCCCGCCGCGTCCGGGTCGGAGTCCTTCACATGGCGGACCGCGGGCGTCCGCGCCGCCTCGGGCGCGTCCGCGTCGGTCGTCCACGAGACGACGGCGAGGGCCCCTTCCTTCGCGAACAGCAGCTTCCACCCGGCCGGCGACTCGTCCCGGAGGCGATGCTTGAATGAGTACCCGTTGAGTTCGCGGATCAGCGCCTGGGCGGCCAGGAACGAGGGCTTGGGCGATAGGTCTTGCCGGACGGTGCCGAAGCGGTGCTCGTTCTCCTTGGGGTCGGGGCCGTCGTCCTTCCAGTCGTAGAAGATGGAGAGATTGACGCCGCTGGCGAGGTTCGCCAGGTATTCGCGGACGATGTAGCGGGCCTGCTCGGCCTCGCTGAACCGCCCCTCGGCCGTCGAGTAGCCCCATTCGCCGGAGACGATGGGGACTTGTTTCCGAGTATGCCGCGCGATGAGGGCGCGGAGGCGGCCGTAGTCCTCGGCGGCGGTCTCGGGGTGGCTTTCGCGGTAGGGGTGGACGGAGACGCCGTCGACGTCCTCCAGGATGCCCGAGGCGAACAGGGTTTCGAAGAAGTCCCAGGGGAAGCCCGACGAGGCGGGGACCAGCATGGTCGCCTTCGGGTCGGCCTCGCGGACGGCCTTCACGGTCTCGACGGCCAGCTCCGTGTAGTCGTCGACGTTGGGCCTGGGCTTCCAGAAGTCGATGTTGGGCTCGTTCCAGATCTCCCAGACGACGCCCCGCCCCTGGTAATGCCCCGCGGCGGCCTTCGCGAACGCCGCGAACGCCGCGCGGCCCTCCGGCGTGTGGGGCGAAAGGCCGCCGTCGTACAGCGGGTTCCCGTAGTCCAGGATGAAGTACGCGCGGGCGCCGACCTTGTCGAGATGGTCGACGAGCCGATCGTACGCCGAGAAGTCGTATCGCCCGCGCTCGCGCTCGACGGACTGCCAGAACAGGTCCATCCGGGCGAACCGGAAACCCGCCTCCGCGAACCGCTCCATCTCCCCCGGCTGGGGGTCGGTGAAGTGGATGTTGACGCCGAAGCCGTCCGGCACGGTCGGGCCGGGGAGCCCCCCCTCTGGGGGCGCGCCGGCCATCAGCGCGGTCGTCAACAGGGCGAGCAGGGGGGGGAGTGGTTTCATGGCATGCTCGGGCGCGGGAGCCCGGCCCCCCGTCGGCGCGACGGGGGCCGGCTTCGGCTCCTATACGGCTCCATGCCACTCGCGGTTCGAAGATCCCGGCGCGATTTTTTAGAGCCTGGAGACGCTCGGCATCAAGGCCGCGGATCTCGGGACGCTCCGCTTCCGGCGCGAAACGCGCGAGGTCCGTCGGCCAGTGACGGCTCAATCGGTCACGGCTCCCGGATCGAGAATCTCCGCGGCTCGCTCATGGGAATGATCCCGGCGGGCGACGTCATCCCGCCTTCGTCGGTTCCAGCTCCTCGCGGAGTTCCTTGGCCTCGGGATGGTCGGGGTCGGCCTTGAGGAGTTCGTCGAGGGTGGACCGGGCGTCGTCGGGCTGGCCGGCGTCGCGGAGGGCGCGGGCGAGCTTCAGCTTGATGTCGGCCGGCTTCTTGGGCTTCAGGTCCAGCGCGACGCGGTATTCCGCGGCGGCCTGGTCGAACTTCTTCCCGGCGGCGAACGCGTCGCCCAGGATGACGTGCGAGGTCGGGTTGTAGACGTCGACGTACAGGCATTCCCACGCCCATTTCTCGGCCCGGGCGGGGTCCTCGGCGGCGAGCCAGCGCTCGGCCAGGTTCTGGCGGACGGGGAAGTTGTCGGACTCGTTGTCGGCGATCCGGGCCATGTCGTCCAGGAAGGCCTCGGTCTTCTTCTGGCGGAGGTGGACCCGCGCCAGGTTGGCGAGCCACTTGGTGTGCTGGGGGTCGGCCTGGTGGGCCTGCTCGTACAGCTTCTCGGCCTCGTCCAGCCGCCCCGCCTTGAGCATCAGCTCCGCCAGCAGGTCGACGACGCGCTCGTCGGGGTGCTCGGGGTCGAGGGCCGGTTCGAGCAGCTCGAGCGCCGCGTCGTCGTCGCCGATGGAGGTGAACAGCCGGGCCTTGACGTAGCTGGCCAGCGGGTGCCGCGGCTTGAGCTTCAGGGCCTTGTCGGCCAGCGGGCGGGCGGCCTTCAGGTCGCGGCGGGCGAAGTGCTCGTAGGCCATCCGGGCGTTGAGGTCGGCGTCCTCCGGGCTCGCCTTGAGCTGGCGTTCGAGCTGCGAGAACTTCACCTCTTCCGTCGGGCCCACCCGCGCCTTGATCGTCTTCACCACCTCGTCCAGGTGTTCGAGATAGCCCTTCTCGAAGTCCTCCTTCGAGACGTCGAAGCAATCGCGGATCGCCGATTCGGTCGTCAGCCCGCGGCGATAGGCGGCCAGCATCTTGATTTGCGCGTCGTCGCCGAAGCGCCTGGCCATGTATTGCGCGTACAGCTGCGACTGGCAATAGGCCATCTGGCGGTCGTCGGGCTCGTCGGGCCGGATGAAGCCGAGGTTGATGGTGTCCAGGTTCAGCAGCTTCTTCCGCGCGGGGACGCGCTCCAGCAGCAGCTTGTTCCACTCCTGGGGCCGGGGGCTCCGCTCGCTCTCCACGGCGAGGGCCTCGGTGTACCAGTGGGGGATGTTGAACTCGGTCTGCTGGAGGGTTATGACGTGCGTATATTCGTGCTTGATGACCCGGGCCCAGTTATACGGCTTGTTCATCGTCCGGGTGCTGGCCATCGCCACGACGGTCCCCGTGCAGGCGCCGACGGTGGGGATGAACGGCAAGGCGACGGTCCGACCGCTGAACCAGCCGTGGTCCTTCATGATCTGGATCTTCGTCCGGCGCGGCGGCGCGTAGCCGAACATGTCCGTCAGCTCGTCCATCACCGATTCCAGGTATTCCGACATGTACTTCGCGAGCAGGTCGTCCTGGCCGGGGAGGTACGCGACGGAGAAGTGATCGGTCTCGATCTCCTTGTAGGCGCTCATGTGCCGGAGCACCTTCATCATGTTGTCGGCGCGGACGTTGAAGGGGTCGGCGGCGAAGGCCGAGTTGAACAGCGCGGCGGCCTCGTCCTCGCGGCCGATCTGCATGTAGAGCATCCCCAGGCCGATGGGGACGTCGGCGCGGCCGGGGTCGGCCTGGGCGGCCAGGAGGAACGACCGCTCGGCCGTGTAGTACTTGCGGCGGTCGGCCAGCCGCTCGGCGAGCGCGGCGTGGAAGTCGGCCGGGCGGGGGTTGTTCGAAAGCGCGATCAGCTCGGCCGCGGCGGCGCCGGCGGGGTCGACCAGCAGCCGGCTCGCGGCGGCCACGCGCGCCAGCGCGGCCTCGTCGCGGGGGTTCACGGCGACGGCCTTGTTGGCGGCCTCCAGCGCGTCGGCGAAGCGTTCGTCGGATATGTTCAGGTCGGCGATCAGGACATGCGCCGGGACGTAGTTCGGGTTGGTCGCCAGCGCCCGCTCGGCCTTCTTGCGGCCGGCGCCCAGCTTGTAGCCCTGCAAGTCGGCCTGGCCGAGCGTCACCAAAACCTCGGGCGCCAGCGGGTTGATCCTGGACGCCCGCGCCAGCTCCTTCGCCGCGGCGCGCTCGTTGTAGCCGGCGAGGAACAGCCGGCCCTCCAGCCACGGGGCCCGCCAGCAGGAGGGGTCGGCCTCCAGGGCCCCCTCGTAGATCTCGTTGATGACGTCGTTGAGGGACTCGGCCAGCTCCTCGCCGCGGGCGCTCGCGCGGTAGTAGCGCTCGGCGGCCTGGCCGATGAGGAGCAGGGCCTCGGCGTCGCGAGAGTACTTCTCGGGGTTCGCGGCGTAGCGGTCCACGAACCACTGGCAGGCGTCGACCGCCTTCTCCAGCTCGCCCCGCGATTGCAGGAGGCGGGCGGCGGTCCAGCGCGCGAGCAGGTCGTCGGCGTCGATCGCCAGGGCGCGGGCGACGGCCGCGTCGGCCTCCTCCCAACGGCCCCGCGAGAAGTGGAGGTCGGCGATCGCCGCGGGGATCTTCGCGGACTTCGGCCCCTTCGCCTCCGCCGCCTCCAACAGCTTGATCGCCGCGTCGGCCTCCCCCTGGGCGGCCCTCGCCCCGGCGCGGCCGAGGGTTATCTCGATCGGCTCGGGTTTGGAATCGGCCTCGGCCTTCGCGGCTAGGCCGTCGTACGCCTCCTCCGCCTCGGCGTAGCGGCCCGACTGCATCAGCCGCGCGGCACCTTCCGCGTCGACCGGCCCCCCCGCCTGCGCCGTCAGCGCCGCGAGCACGAAGAACGTCGCGTAAACCATGACAGCCCCCTCCTCGCATGTCGATCGATTCACGTTACCAGATGGACGCCCGCGACGCGCCCCGTCGCCGATCCGGCATTCGCCGGGTCGGTCTTGCGTCGGGCGGCCCGGCCGATGTACAGTCCGGCGAATCCGAATGGGCGTTCGGCCATATGCCGCCGAACAGGAAGCCGGTGAAATTCCGGCGCGGGACCGCCGCTGTAAGCGAGGAGGTCCCCGGACCACGTGCCACTGCGGGCCGATGCCCGCGGGAAGGCGTTCCGGGACCGCCCGACTCGCGAGCCAGAACACGGCCCTTCGGACACCCGGAAGATGTCTCGGCCTCAGACATCCGGGGGAGAGCGACCGTCCGCGCGCCCCGCGCGGGGCGTATCGTCGCCCTTTCCGTACCGCGAGGCCGTCCCCGAAGGCCCCGGCATGGCTCGAATCCAGGACGAACCGGCCCCATCCCCTCGGCCCGCGCGCGGCGGGACCGTCGGACCCTCGCGACGCTTCGGCAGGGCGTCGCGGAGGCCGCG
>NZ_JBBCIR010000082.1:0-22069 GCF_037189885.1 Paludisphaera sp. | reverse complement strand
CGCCACCTCCGACGGCGAGGTCGAGCTGCCGGCGACCGGCCGCTACGTCCTGGCCTTCCTCGGCTCCAACGCCTCCTCGCCCTTCGCCTACGGCTTCCGCGTCCTCACCCCCGAGACGGCCACGGCCCCCATGGCCCTGGGGACGGTCGTCGAGTCGACCATCGCCGAGCCGGGCGAGGTCGACGAGTACACCTTCAGCGGCGCGGCCGGCCAGCGGATCGCCATCGACCTGCGGAGCAACCTGGGGGGCACGATCCAGCTGCGTCTTCTCGACGACCTGGGCAACACGCTCCACACCTCTTCCGGCGATCTGCACTCGCTGACGCTGCCCCGCTCGGGCCAGTATCGGGTGGTGGTCGACGGCAACGGGGAGGCGACCGGCGTCTACGGCTTCCGCGTGGTCGACCTGGCGACGGCGCCGACGCCGACGATCGGCACGGACAGGGCCTTCGTCACCGTCCTGCTGGACGCGGCGGCGGCGAACCAGTCGTACGTCTACCACCAGACGGCCGACGGGACGGCGACGGACGGCTCGGATTACGTCGGCCGTTCCGGCTATGTCTACTTCGCCCCCGGCGTGACCTCGCGGGTGATCGTGGTCCCGATCGTCGGCGACAGGACCGTCGAGGGGAACGAGACGTTCCGGGTCGTGCTGAGCAGCCCGTCGTCGGGCCAGACGATCACCGACGGCGAGGCGGTCGTCACGATCCTCAACGACGACACGTCGGCGACGATGGCGATCGGCGACGTCGCCCGGGCCGAGGGGAGCGGCGGCGGGACGACCGACTTCGTCTTCACCGTGACGCTCTCCGAGGCGACCACGCAGCCCGTCACGGTGACGTACCGGACCGTCGACGGCACGGCGGCGGCGGGGACGGACTACACCGCGGCCTCGGGGACGATCACGTTCGCGGCCGGCGAGACCACCAAGACCATCACGGTCAGGGTCGCGGCCGACGACGACGGCGAGGCGAACGAGACGTTCTCCATCGAGCTGCTCTCCGCGACCAACGCCACGATCGCCGACGCCGTCGGCCAGGGAACCATCCTCAACGACGACGCCCGCGTCTCGATCGACGACGTGGTCGTGACGGAGGGGGATTCGGGGACCACCCAGGTCGTCTTCACCGTGACCCTATCCTCGGCGAGCAGCCTTCCGATCAGCGTCAACTGGGCGACCGCCAACGGCGCGGCCGTCGCCCCCTCCGACTACGACACGGCCACCGGGACGCTGACCTTCGCCGCCGGCGAGACCAGCAAGACGATCACCGTCCTGGTCCGCGGCGACTCGGCCGCCGAGGCCGACGAGACGTTCTTCGTCGATCTCTCCAACGCGGTCAACGCCGCGTTCGCCAAGTCGCGGGGGACGGCGACCATCCGCAACGACGACGCGGAGTTCCGCGTCCTCGACGCCGCGATCGCCGAGGGGGACTCGGGGACCAGGAACCTCCAGTTCACGGTCTACATCCCCCACGCGACCACGAAGACCGTCTCGGTGAAGTACGCCACCGCCGACGGCACGGCCCAGGCGGGCTCCGACTACACGGCCGTCTCCGGGACGCTCACCTTCGCCCCCGGCGAGACCAGCAAGGTGGTCCTCGTCCCGATCCTGGGCGACGCCGCCCCCGAGGCGCACGAGACGTTCCTCGCGAGGCTCTCCGAGCCGACCAACGCGACGATCGTCGACGGCGAGGCGACGGGGACCATCTACAACGACGACACGACGATCTCGATCGACGACCTCGCGATCGTCGAGGGGGACTCGGGGACCACGACGGCCCTGGCGACCGTGCGGCTCTCCGTCGCCAGCACGTCCGCGGTGACGGTCCGGTACGTCACCGCGAACGCGACCGCGACGGCCGGGTCCGACTACGCGGCCGTCTCCGGGACGCTGACCTTCGCCCCCGGCGAGACCGTCAAGACGATCGCGATCCCGGTGATCGGCGACACGGCCTCCGAGGCCGACGAGCAATTCCACGTCGACCTGAGCGACGCCACGGCGGCCCTGATCGCCGACTCCCGGGCGACCGTGACCATCCGCAACGACGACGGCTCCTTGCGGGTCGCGGGCGTCTCCGCGGCCGAGGGGGACTCCGGGGAGCGGACCTTCGACTTCGTGGTCTCGCTCGACCACGCCTCGACGAGGCCCGTGACCGTGGACTACGCCACCGCCGACGGCGCGGCGACGGCCGGGTCCGACTACGCGGCCGTCTCCGGCGCGCTGACCTTCAACCCCGGCGAGACGACAAAGGTCGTCCGCGTCCGGGTCGCGGGCGACGTGCTGGTCGAGGACGACGAGGACTTCCGGCTCGTGCTCTCGAGCCCGATCAACGCCGTCCTGGCGACGGCCTCGGCGACCGGCGTGATCCGCAACGACGACGCCGTCCCCAGCCTCGCGATCGGCTCCGTGTCCGTGGGGGAGGGGCACTCGGGGGCCGTCGCCGCCACCTTCACCGTGACCCTCTCCGCCGCCAGCTCCAGGGAGGTGACGCTCGCCTACGCCACGTCGTCCGGCACGGCCACGTCGGGCGTCGACTTCGCGGCCGCCTCCGGCACGCTGACCTTCGCCCCGGGCGAGACCAGCAAGACCATCGTCGTGAACGTCACCGGCGACCTGCTCGACGAGGACAACGAGACGTTCACGGTGACGATCTCCGACCCGACCAACGCCACGATCGCCGCCGGCCAGGCCGCCGGGACGGGGACGATCCTGGACGACGACGCCCCGCCGACGATCTCGATCGCCGATCGGACCGTCGGCGAGGGGGACTCCGGGACCACCCCGGCCGCCTTCACGGTCTCGCTCTCCGCCCCCAGCGGCAAGGCGATCACGGTGAGGTACGCGACCTCCTCCGGCACGGCGACCTCCGGCGTCGACTTCGAGGCCGCCTCCGGGACGATCGCCTTCGCCCCGGGCGAGACCACCAAGACGATCTTCGTGAACGTCCTGGGCGACCTGGTGGTCGAACCGGACGAGGCGTTCCGCGTGACGCTCTCGGACGCGACCAACGCGACGATCGCCCGCGCCGAGGCCGTCGGCACGATTCTCGACGACGAGGGCGTCCCCAGCCTCTCGATCGGCGACGCGAGCGTGACCGAGGGGGATGCCGGGACGGTCGCCGCCTCCTTCACCGTGACCCTCTCCGCCGCGAGCGCCAGCCCGGTGACGGTCGAGTACTGGACCTCCTCCGGCACGGCGACCTCCGGCGTCGACTTCGAGGCCGCCTCCGGCGCGATCACCTTCGCCGCGGGCGAGACCAGCAAGACGATCACCGTCCTGGTCCGCGGCGACCTGCTCCACGAGGACGACGAGACGTTCTCGGTCGCGCTCTCCGGCGCGACCGGCGCGAACGTCGCCTCCGGCGTCGGGGCCGGGACCATCCGCGACGACGACCCGGCGCCCACGATCTCCGTCGGCGACGCGACCGTGAGCGAGGGGGATTCGGGGACGGTCGACGCCGTCTTCACGATCAGCCTCTCCGCGCCCAGCGGCAAGGCGGTCACGGTCCGATACGCGACGGCCGACGGCGCGGCCGCGGCCGGCGACGACTACGAGGAGGCGTCAGGGACCGTCACCTTCGCCCCCGGCGAGACGACCAGGACCGTCGTCGTCCGGGTCAAGGGAGACGTTGCGGTCGAGTCCGACGAGACCTTCGTCGTCAACCTCTCCTCGCCGACCGGCGCGACGATCGCCGACGGGGTGGGGGTCGGCACGATCGTCAACGACGATCGCGAGGCCGACCCGGCCCCCACCGTCGCGTCCATCGTCGTCGACGACGGGACCGCCCAGCGCTCCATGGTCCGCTCGCTGACCGTCACGTTCAGCGAGGAGGTGACGCTCGCCCCGGGCGCGTTCGAGTTGCGGCGGGCCGACGGCTCGCCCGTCGCCCTTCAGGCGCAATCCCGGGTCGAGGCCGGTCGCACGGTCGTCGTCCTGACCTTCACCGGCGCGGGGATCGTCGGCGGGTCGCTGGCCGACGGGAACTATACCCTGACCATCCTGGCGGATAAGGTGGCGGACGCGGCGGGCCAGCCTCTCGACGCCGACGGGGATGGGACGGCCAATGACGCGGCGATCTTCGAACTGTACCGCTTCTTCGGAGACCTCGACGGCGACCGGGACGTCGACGCGGCGGATTACGCGGCGCTCCACCGGCTCCGCGGCCTCGCCGGCTACCTCTCCGCCCTCGACTCCGACGGGGACGGCGACGTGGATGCCGTGGACACCACGGCCTTCCTCGTCAACTACCGCAAGACCCTGAAAAAGTCCTGAGCCTTACGGCCGTCGGTGGGCGGGAGGCCCCGACTCCCGCCCCCCGACGCGGCGACCCATCATCACCGACCTCGCCCCTGGAACGAGAGCAAAACGCCATGAAAATCCGCCATCTCTGGCTCCTGACCCTCCCGCTCGCATTCGGCGCCCCGGCGGCCCGCGGTGCCCTGGTCTACAGCCTGGCCGCCGAACAGTCGAATTATTCCGTGAACGTCGGCGAGACGGTCGCGGTCCGGATCTACCTCGTCGAGGAGGCGACCGACGGCGAGGCGTCCCAGCTCATGGGGACGGACGCCGGGCTCATCTCGGCCGGCTTCCGCCTGGCTTATGGCGCGTCGGACCCGTCCCAGGTCCTCGCCCCGACCGACATCCAGAATAACCCGGCCTTCGACTCCGCCTTCACGCTGGAGACGGGCGCGGACCCGGGCGAGGCCTGGCTGCTTGAGGACGTCGATTTCGGCTCCTCGCCCGCCCAGGGCGTCGAGCGGTCGCCGGGCGTGGTCGCCCTGTGGCTGGGCACGTTCACCTTCACGGCCCAGGCGGCCGGGACCACGGTCGTCGCGATCGAGGACTTCGACACGGATCCGTCGTTCGTCAACTTCACCCTCGCCTCGTTCGAGGCCCTGGACGACGTGCTCCAGTCGGGCCGGTTCACGATCAACGCCACCGCCCCGGGAGTCATCCCCGAGCCCTCGACCATCATCATGGCGG
This sequence comes from Paludisphaera sp., assembly GCF_037189885.1. NCBI lineage: Bacteria > Pseudomonadati > Planctomycetota > Planctomycetia > Isosphaerales > Isosphaeraceae > Paludisphaera > Paludisphaera sp. The sequence continues at coordinate 17,085 of NZ_JBBCIR010000082.1, read as the reverse complement.
CGACCGCCTCCCTCGTCCTGCTCCCCATCCTCCGACGGCGCCCCCCCCGCTGACCGTCCCCACCGCGGCGGGACGGCGAGCGCCGTCCCGCCGGGCGTCAAGCCTCCCCCTCCCCCGTCTCCTTCGGGATGAACCACCGAGGTCGCGACGACGCCCCCCCGTCGCGCCACGTCCTTGAGCGGTCGCGCCGCGACGGGTATGTTCGCCGGGGTTGGAGATTTGTTCCGCGTCCCCGATCGGAGGCTAGGCGATGTTCGCGAGGAGCGGCGGCGGTCGGCGGGAGTTCTTGAAGGTGGCGGCCTCCGGGGCGACGCTCGCGGCGCTGGGTGAGACGCCCCGGGTCGCCTCGGCCGCGATCCGCGCGAGGAACGACCGGCCCCGGCTGGCGCTGATCGGCGCCGGCGGCCAGGGGACGTGGGACGCCATCTCCGCGTCGCGCTTCGGCGATTTCGTCGCGATCGCCGACGTCGACCGCGCCCACGCCGAGCGGGCCCGCGACCACGACCGGATCGGCAAGAAGCAGGCCGACATCCACGAGGACTACCGCGCGATCCTCGATCGCGACGACGTCGACGCCGTCATCGTCGGCACGCCCGACCACTGGCACACCAAGATCTGCATCGACGCCATGAAGGCGGGCAAGGACGTGTACTGCGAGAAGCCGCTGACCCTCACCATCGACGAGGGGAAGAAGCTCCGCCAGGTCGTCGAGGAGACGAAGCGGATCCTCCAGGTCGGCACCCAGCAGCGCAGCGACCACAACAAGGTGTTCCTGCTGGCCGTCGCCCTGGTCCGCTCCGGGCGGATCGGCAAGATCCGGAAGGTCACCGCGGCCATCGGCGCGGGCCCCTCCTCCGGCCCGCTCCCCCCCGAGACGCCGCCCCCGGGCCTCAACTGGGACCTCTGGCTGGGCCAGGCCCCGATGGTCGACTACACCCCCAAGCGCTGCCACGCCGACTTCCGCTGGTGGTACGAGTATTCCGGCGGCAAGCTCACCGACTGGGGCGCCCACCACGTCGACGTCGCCCACTGGGGGCTGGCCAAGGACGACACCGGCCCGACCACGATCGAGGTCGAGCGGGCCGAACTCCCCGTCGCCTTCAAGGACGGCTGGCCCGAGGCCTCCGACCGCTACAACACCGCCACGACGTTCCAGATCAAGGCCACCTTCGCCGACGGCGTCCCGCTCATCATCCGCGACGACACCGAGAACGGCGCGCTCTTCGAAGGCGAGCACGGCAAGATCTTCGTCACCCGCGACCGCATCGACCTGGAAGGGGGCGCCGTCGCCGGGCTCTACCGCGACCCGGTCCCCGAGTCGCTCCTGCGCGAGCTGCGGCACGGCAAGCCGCTGGACGGGCACATGGAGAACTTCTTCGCCTGCTGCGCCGACCGCGGCAAGCCCGCCGCCGACGTCTGGAGCCACCACCGCTCCCTGACCACCTGCCACCTGGCCAACATCGCCATCCGCCTGGGCAACCGCAAGCTGACCTGGGATCCCGAGAAGGAGGCCATCGTCGGCGACGACCAGGCCAACGCCTTCCTCACCCGCCCCCAGCGCGCCGGTTACGAAGTCGTCGCCTGAGCCCGTCGGCGTGGTTCACCGACCCGGAGCCCGCGACTTCGCGGGGCGCCCCTCGCGGGCGCCCCGCCCCGGCCCGCGCGCGGTCGCCGTTCGACGCCGCGCCCGAAAGGCTGTAGCCCCTCGCCCCCGCGCCCGCGAGGGGCTAGAGTGGGGCGTGAGCGAGGTTCGACGAACCGATGGGAATGCTGGGAGGAATCGACGCATGGACCGTCGCGGGTTTCTCAGGACGGGCGCGGCCGGGCTGGCCTTGCCGGCGGCGTTTCGGGCCAAGGCCGAGGAGGTCGCCGATCAGCCGGTGAAGCGGGTCGGGGTGATCGGGCCGGGCTGGTACGGCAAGGTCGACCTGCTGCGGCTGATCCAGGTCGCCCCCGTCGAGGTCGTCTCGCTGTGCGACGTCGACAAGCGGATGGTCGAAGAGGCCGCCGAGATCGTCTCCCATCGCCAGGCTTCGAAGAAGAAGCCGCGTACCTACGGCGACCACAGGGAGATGCTCAAGGAGAAGGATCTCGACATCGTCCTGGTCGGCTCCCCCGACCACTGGCACGCGCTGCACGCGATCGCGGCGATCGAGGCCGGGGCCGACGTCTACTGCCAGAAGCCCATCAGCCACGACGTCGCCGAGGGGACGGCGATGCTCAGGGCCGCTCGCAAGCACGGCCGTGTGGTGCAGGTCGGCACCCAGCGCCGGAGCACGCCCCACCTGATCGAGGCGCGCGACGCCATCATCAAGGAAGGGAAGCTCGGCCGGATCGCGTTCGCCGAGTGCTACTGCTACTACCACTCCGGGGGCGGCCCCGTCACCGAGGGGCCCCCGCCGGACTACCTGGACTGGGAGACGTACGTCGGCCCCGCCAAGATGCGGGCGTACAACCCCAGCATCCACCCGCGCGGCTGGCGTGGGTACACCGAGTTCAGCAACGGGATCGTCGGCGACATGGCGATCCATATGCTGGACGCGATCCGCTGGATGCTGGACCTCGGCGCGGCGAAGTCGGTCTCGTCGATCGGCGGGATCAAGATGCCGCGCCAGGGGCCGCGGGACATCAGCGACACCCAGGTCGCCACCTTCAAGTTCGGCGACGTCGACGTCGTCTGGCAGCACCGGACGTGGGGCTCCAGCCCCGACCCCAAGTACCCCTGGGGCGGGACGATCCACGGCGACAAGGGGACGCTGAAGTTCGGCCTCAACGGCTATGACTTCATCCCCAACGAGGGCACCCCGATCCATCGCGACGTGACGATGGAGCTGGAGGAGTTCCCGGAAGACAAGACCGAGAAGGACCTGGAGCGCCACGTCGCCCCGGCCGTCCGCTACCACATGCTGGACTTCCTCTCGGCGATCGCCACCCGGGGCAAGCCCGTCGCGGACATCGAGCAAGGCTACCTCAGCACCACCGCCTGCCTCCTGGCGAACCTCTCGATGAATCTCGGGCGCTCCGTCGCCTGGGACCCCGAGAACCATACGATCATCGGCGACGACGAGGCCCGCGCCCTGCTCAAGAAGCCCTACCGCGAGCCCTGGACCCACCCTGCCGACGCCTGAGCCGGATTCAAACGCCCTTCCCCCCTGGTGGGGGAAGGTGGCCCGGAGGGCCGGATGAGGGGGGGACGAGCGAGACGGCCTTTGGGGATCGCGGAGGCTTCCCCCAAGGCCGGCGCCCTGGGCGGGGTTTCGAAATCCGGGACTCCGCGGGCAACCGCCCCCTCATCTGACCGCTTCGCGGTCTGTCTTCCCCCACCAGGGGGGAAGACCGTTCGTGACGGCGGTCCCGCTATTCGCGAACATCCATTCTCTTGCAATCGAGGACCTCTCCATGACCCGCCCGTCCGCATCCGAATCGTCCCGCCGCGAGCTGTTCCGCGGGGCCGCGGCGACCGTCGCCGCCGGCGTCGTGCTGGGGGGCGCGGGCGCCGCGTCCGCGTCCGCGTCCGCGCCGGCCGGCAAGAGGTCGGCCGCCGAGGGGCGGCTGAAGCAGTCGGTCTGCCGCTGGTGCTACGGCAAGATCTCGCTCGACGACCTCTGCTCGGCGGCCGTCGGAATGGGCCTTGTCGGGATCGACCTGCTCGGCCCGGCCGACTTCGAGACGCTCAAGAAGCACGGCCTGGTCTGCACGATGGTCGGCTCCGGCAAGCTGACCGACGGCCTCTGCGACCCCCAGTTCCACAAGGCGTCGATCGAGTCGGCCGCCGCCGCCATCGAGGCGACCTCGAAGGAAGGGTGGAAGAACGTCATCTGCTTCTCCGGCAACCGCCGGGGGATCGACGACAAGGTCGGCATGGACAACTGCGTCAAGGCACTCAAGGAGATCGTCCCGATCGCCGAGAAGGCCAACGTGATCCTCAACATGGAGCTGCTCAACAGCAAGGTCGACCACGCCGACTACATGTGCGACAACAGCAAGTGGGGCGTCGAGCTGGTGAAGCGCGTCGGCTCGGACAACTTCAAGCTGCTGTACGACATCTACCACATGCAGATCATGGAAGGGGACGTGATCCGCACCATCGAGCGGGACCACGCCGCCTTCGGCCACTACCACACCGGCGGCAACCCCGGCCGGAACGAGCTGGACGACACCCAGGAACTCAACTACAAGGCCATCGCCCGCGCCATCGCCGACACCAACGACGACGTCTTCTTCGCCCATGAATTCATCCCCACCCGCGACCCGCTGACGAGCCTCGCGGAAGCCGTGGATCTCTGCATCGTCTGATGTCCTCTATCGGGGGCGCCCCTCGCGGGCGCCCCGATCGCCCGAGGGTCGCCGCGTGCCGGTCGAAGCCAAGCCCCTTTTCCGCCCCGACGTACTCCGGCCGCGCCTGGCCGGGTTCCAGCTCCCCGGGGGCGCGGATTCCGCGCGCGAGATCCTGCGGCGTTGGGCCGACCTGCTCGGCTCGCCCCAGGCCGACTCGCTCAAGGAGCAGGAACTCCTGCCGGATTTCCTGACCGACGTCTTCCGCGGCGTCCTGGGCTACACGCGGGCCGTCGACGACAGGGATCGCTACACCTTCTCTCGCGAGAAGTACGTGCAGGTGGACGGCAAGTACGCCGACGCCGTGCTCGGCGATCTGGCCCCCGCGCCGGGGCGGGTGGCGGTCGTCGTCGAGGGGAAGGGGCCGAGGGATCCGCTCGACCGCCCGTTCGCCGGGCGCGGGATGTCGGCCGTGGACCAGGCGTATCGCTACGCCATCAACCTGCCGTGCGACTGGCTCGTCGTCACCTCCATGCGGCAGACCCGGCTCTACCACAAGGGCTCCGACCAGTACACCTACGAGCGGTTCGACATCAAGGCCCTCGCCCACGACGACGCCCAGTTCCGCCGGTTCGTCTTCCTCCTGGGCGCCGATCGCGTCGTCCCCCCCCCCCCCCCATCCAGCTTCCCCAATCGTCCCGGGCGCTGCCATCTCCATGACCTGCTCGCCGATTCGGAGAGGGTTGGCCGCGAGCTGACGCGGGAGTTCTACGTCCGCTACGCGAACATGCGGGAGGACGCCTTCGAGCACCTCCGGCGGGCGAACCCGGCCCTCGGCCCGCGCGAGGTCCTGGCCGCCACGCAGAAGATCCTGGACCGCGTCCTCTTCTGCGCCTTCTGCGAGGACCGCGGCCTCCTCCCCGGCGAGACCATCGCCCGCGCCTACGGCCACGCCGACCCCTACAACCCTCGGCCCGTCTGGGACAACTTCCGGGGCCTGTTCCGGGCGATGAACCTCGGCAATCCCGCGCTGAACATCCCGGCCTACAACGGGGGCCTGTTCGCCGACGACCCCGTCCTCGACCGGCTCGACGTCCCCGACGAGGTCTGCGGCTACTTCCGCGAGATCGCCGAGTACGACTACCGCCCCCCCCACGAGGCGACGGACGACGCCGAGCCGACGCGGGGCCGGCTGGTCGACGTCGACATCCTCGGCCACATTTTCGAACAGTCCATCACCGACCTCGAACGGCTCAAGAACGAGCTGGACGGGCTGACGAAGCCGCTCGCCCCGGCCGAGCACGCCAGCCGCCGCAAGAAGGAGGGGGCGTTCTACACCCCCGCCTTCATCACCCGCTACATCGTCGGCGAGGCCCTCGGCGCGGTGCTCGCCGACCGCTTCGACGCCCTCCGCCGCCGTCACGCGGAGGAGGCCGAGGGGACGGCCCGCCGCGTGCTCGCCGACCCCCGCGCCTACGACCCGGCCGCCCTGAACGGCCCCCAGCGCGCGGCGCTGGTCCGTTTCTGGGAGGGGTGGCAGGACGAGCTGGCGGGCGTCAAGCTCCTGGACCCCTCCTGCGGCAGCGGGGCGTTCCTCATCGAGGCGTTCGAACAGCTCTACCTCGCCTACCTGCAATCGAACGACCGGCTGGAGGAGCTGCGCGGGCACCGGACGCTGTTCGACCTCGACCGCCGCATCCTCCAGAACAACCTCTATGGCGTGGACCTGAACGGGGAGGCCGCGCAGATCGCCCGGCTGAGCCTCTGGATCAAGACGGCCCAGCGGGGGAAGGCGCTCACCAGCCTGGACCACGGCCTGCGCGTCGGCAACAGCGTCGTCGCCGACCCGGCCGTCCATCCCCGGGCGTTCGGCTGGGAGGCCGCCTTCCCGGAGGTGTTCGAGCGGGGCGGGTTCGACGTGGTCGTCGGCAATCCGCCGTATGTGCGGCAGGAGTGGATCGCCCCCTACAAGCCCTACCTGCAAGGGGCCTTCAAGACGTACCACGGCGTCGCCGACCTCTACGTCTACTTCTATGAGTTGGGGATGAAGCTGCTGCGCCCCGGGGGCCGGCTCTCGTTCGTCGTCACCAACAAGTGGCTCAAGGCCGCCTACGGCGAGCCGCTGCGGAGGTTCTTCGCCGAGGAGTCCTGGGTCGAGTCGGTGATCGACTTCGGCCACGCCAAGCAGATCTTCGAGGACGCGGACGTCTTCCCCTCCATCATCGTCGCCCGCAAGCCGACCGAGGCCCCCGCCCCCGCCACCACCCGCGTCTGCGCCATCCCCCGCGAACAACTCCGCATCGACGATTTAACCGAGCAAATCCAGGCCGAGGGGTTCGACGTCGAGCGGTCCCGGCTGACTGGCGAGGCATGGTCGCTGGAGCCGAAAGCGGTCGTGGAACTGATGGCGAAGTTACGGTTACGCGGCGTGCCGCTGGCGGAATTTGCTGGCGTTAAGCCGTACTACGGCGTTAAGACGGGGTACAATGAGGCGTTTCTCATAGACACGCCAACTCGTAACGCGCTGATCGCCAGCGACCCGGCATGCGAGGGGGTGATCCGGCCGTATCTCCGCGGCCAGGATATCGAAAGGTGGTCGCCCGATTGGGCGGGGCTCTGGATGATCGCCCTTAAGTCGAGTGGCGACCATCCCTGGCCGTGGGCGGACGCGGGAGAGCGGGCCGAGGATGTCTTCCGCGAGACATACCCCAGCCTCCATGGGCGCATGAAGCCGCTTCAGGCGGCCCTGACCAAGCGCCAGGACAAGGGTCGGAACTGGTGGGAGCTGCGATCGTGTGCGTACTGGAGAGCATTCGAAGGACCCAAGCTTTTTTACCAGGACATCACCTGGAAGGCCAATTTCTGCTTGGACGGGCGGGGCACACTCTCGAATAACACCATCTACTTCCTGCCGTGCGCTGACCCCTGGATCCTCGCGGTTCTGAACGCGCCGATCGGATGGTGGTTCGCCTGGCGCCAGGCTCAGCATGGCAAGGACGAGGCGCTCCGCTACTTCACCTCATTTCTCGAAGGCTACCCTATCCCACGGCCCTCCGACGAAGCACGAGAGGAGAGCGAGGCCCTCGTGGACCGGCTCATCCAGTCCGCTCAAGCTCGGCGGGATACCACACGGGGTCTCCTCGACTGGCTCCGAACGGAGCACGAAATCCCGGTGCCGAGCACCAAACTGCGAAGCCCGCTCGATCTCGATTCCGATGCCTTCGTCGCCGAGGTTCGGAAGGTCCGGGGGAAGAAGAAGCCGTTGAGCCTGGCGGGGCTCAAGAGCCTTCGCGAGGAGCACGAGCGGACCATCGCGCCGGCGCGGACGCTGGCGAGGAAGGCGTTGGAATTGGAGCATCGGGTGAGCGACCTGGTGAACCAGGCCTACGGGCTGACGCCGGAGGAGGTCGCGTTGATGTGGGAGACGGCCCCGCCCCGGATGCCCGTTCCGGCTCCTACCTCCTCGGCCTAGGATTCGGCGACGATCCGCTTGCCATGGCGGCTCTCAGTAACGCCCTTCCCCCCTCGCGGGGGAAGGTGGCCCGGAGGGCCGGATGAGGGGGAAGCCGAGCAGGCGGGGCGACGGCGTTCGCGACGGCCGGACGGGCGGGCCATCCCGCGCTCCGACGGCCCACGCGCCCGCCGCCCCCCTCTCCTGACCGCTGCGCGGTCTGTCCTCCCCCGCGAGGGGGGAAGACGCTCTCATGGCGGGCATCACCCATCCGCGGCCAGTTCGGCGAGGATCGCCTCGTTGGCCTCGGGGAATCGGTAGGCGGGGAGATCGGCCGGGGCGACCCAGCGGCAGGCGGGGTCTGGCGCGGCGTCGGGGTCGATGGGGGAGCAGTCGAAGAAGTGGAGGCGGACGAAGCCGTGGGGGTAGGCGTGCTCGACCACGGCGCGGAGGCGGTGGGGGAGGACGGCCAGGCCGGTCTCCTCCAGGCACTCGCGCGCTGTGGCCTGGTCGGGGGCCTCGCCGGGCTCGACCTTGCCGCCGGGGAACTCCCAGTAGCCGGCGTAAACCGTCCCGGCGGGACGCTCGCGGATCAGGATCCGGCCGTCCGGGACGCGCCGGATGATCCCGATGCCGACGAGCGTCGGCTCGCCCTCGGGCACGTCAGGCCTTCGCCTTTTCGAGGGCGCGGCCGGGGGAGCCCATGACGTTGTAGCCGCAGTCGACGTGCATGATCTCGCCGGTGATGCCGCTGGCGAGGTCGGACAGCAGGAACATGCCGGAGGAGCCCACCTCGTCGCGGGTGATGTTCCGCTGCATCGGCGAGACGGCGTCGTACAGGCCGGAGAGGTCGTCGAAGTCGCCCACGGCCGAGGCCGCCAGGGTCTTCACCGGGCCGGCGGAGACGGCGTTGACGCGGATGTTCCTGGGCCCCAGGTCGTAGGCCAGGTACTTCACCGCGGCGTCGAGCGCCGCCTTGCAGACGCCCATCATGTTGTAGCCGGGGACGACCTTCTCGCCGCCGTAATAGGTCAGCGTGAGGATCGAGCCGCCGTCGGGCATGACCTTGGCGGCCTCGCGCGAGACGGCGGCCAGGCTGTAGGCGCTGATCTCCATCGCGGTCTTGAACCCCTCGCGGCCGGAGTCCACGAAGGCGCACTTCAGGTCTTCCAGCGGCGCGAAGGCGATCGAGTGCAGGACGAAGTCGAGCTTGCCGTAGACCTCGCCGGCCTCGCGGAAGACGCGGGCGATGTCCTCGTCCTTCTGCACGTCGCAGGGGGTGATGAGCCGGGAGCCGAGCGGCTCGGCCAGCTTGCGGACGCGGCGCTCCATCTTGTCGCCGGGCAGGTGCGTGAAGCCGACCTCCGCCCCCTCGTCCACCAGCTTGCGGGTGACGGCCCAGGCGATGCTGAAATCGTTGGCGACGCCCAGCACGACGCCCTTCTTCCCGGTGAACAGTCCCATCGGTCCTCCCTCTCGGCGGCTTCTCGGCGATCCACGAATTCGACGGCGGCCCGATTCATCGTCCCGCGCGAAGTCCTGTACAATACCCGGACGACGACGGACGCCACAACGTCCAGTTTACCCGCGCGCCTCGCCCGTGATGCCGGAGACGACGATTGATCCGTCTCCTACCCCCCAACGGCCTTCTCCCCTTGAGGGAGAAGGTGGCCCGGAGGGCCGGATGAGGGGTGGACGAGCGAGACGGCCGTCGCGGCTCGAAGGGGCCTTCCGGGGCGGACGGCCCGCGCGAACGGTCGCAAAATCCGATGCTCGGCGGGCAAGCTCCCCCTCATCTGACTCCTTCGGAGTCCGTCTTCCCCCTCCAGGGGGGAAGATCGTTTATGATGCAGCTCCCGGATCGCGCCCCACGGCCCCTCAACCGCCACGCCCCGACGAGACGAGCCGACGTTGGAATCGACCCCCGCCATCCCCGCCCCCCCGTCCGACCCTCTCGGCCGGATCGTCCTGATCGGCGTGGCCGTGGGCGTGGCGCTGCGGCTGTGGGAGTACGCCACGCTCCGCTCGCTCTACATGGACGAGGTCGCGCTGCTGACGAACCTCGTCGGCGTGCCGGTGTTCGACTTCGCCCACGAGTTGAAGCAAGACCAGCTCGCGCCGCCGGGTTTCCTGGTCGTGGAACGGCTGCTGGTCCGGCTGCCGATGTGGGTCGGGGCGTCGGGCCGGCTGTTGCCGCTGGCCTGCGGCGTCCTGAGCATGTTCCTGGTCGCCCCGCTGGCCCGGCGATACGTCGACCGCCTCGCCGCGCCGATCGCCGTGTGGCTGCTGGCGCTGTCGGACCATCTCATCTACTACTCGGCCGAGATCAAGCCGTACACGGTCGACCTCGTCGCGGCCATGACGACGCTGCTGCTCGCCGTCCCGCCGGCCCCGGGCGAGCCGACGCGGCGACGCCTCCGCGCCCTGGCGATCTGGGGGGCGGTCGCGCCGTGGTTCTCGTTCCCGGTCGTCTTCGTGCTGGCCGGCGTGGGCCTCCACCTGGTCGCGAGGGCGTGGCGGGCCGAGGGCGCTCGCGGCGCGGCGAAGGCCGCGGCCGTCGGGGGGGCGTGGCTCGTCAGCTTCCTGGGCTGCTTCCTGATCTCCCGGTCGATCGTGAGCAAGCGCGACTTCCTCTGGGTCTGGTGGGACTTCGCGTTCCTGCCGATCCCCCCGCGGAGCTGGGAGAACGCCCGGTTCACGATGGAGACGGTCGCCAACGTCTTCATCAACCCGGCGAGCGTGCTGACCCCCTTCGGCTTCATCCCGACGGCCATCCTGGCGTCGGCGTTGGCCCTGATCGGCGCGGGCTCGCTCGGGCGTCGATGGCGCGGGGGGCTGTTCCTCGTCCTGGCGCCGCTGGTCGTCCACCTGGCGGTCTCGGCGCTGAGGCAGTACCCGTTCCACGGGCGGCTGATCCTCTCGCTGGTTCCGACGTATCACCTGCTGCTCGTCGAGGGCATGGCGGCCGTCGGCCGATGGGCGCGGCCCTGGGCGACGCTGGCCCTGGCCCTGGTCTTCCTCGGCGGCCAGGCCGGCGACATCTTCTGGAACCAGTTCGTCATGCCGAAGAACCGCTCCCGCCCGTTCGACACCCACGGCGACCTGAAGAACGACCTCCTGGACGAGCTGGACTATCGGCGCAAGATCCGGCCCTCGGGCGGCGACCTCATCGCGCCCCCGCCGCCGGCCCCTCCAGCACCGGAAGGGCCAGCGCGTCGAGTTCCTTGATGAACGCGGCGCGGGCCGCGCCGAGGGCGCTCTCGGTGGCGGCGCCCATGCGGAGCCCGCGCTCCTTCATCTCCGGGGTGATGACGCCGAGGCCCAGCGATTCGGCGATGTTGAAGACCGATTTCACCTGGGGATCCTCGCCGATCGCCGCCGCGTCCCCCGCCGGGACGTCCTCCGGCCGGACCACCGCGTTCCGGGCCCCGTACTCCACCCACCCGCGCGGCTCGCGGACCCACAGGGCGATCTCCACGCCGACGCGGCTCAGGTCGGGCGTCATGTCCAGCCGCGTGACCACCGCGCCGACGCCCCCCTGGCGGGCGATCCCCGCCAGCGCCGGGCCCAGCGGATCGGCCCCCCCGGCGTCCGGGTCGAGCAGGCGGCCGATCTGCCCCAGCGCCGCGCCCAGATCAAGCCGGGCGTCGAGCCTGCCGCCGTCGGCCGGCTCGGGGAGCAGGAGGCCCTGATAGCGGATGAACCGCCGGCCGGGATCGACCTGCAGCTCCGTCGCCGCGCGACGGGCCAGCCACTTCGATTCCGGCTCGGTCGTCAGGGAAGTGAGCCCGTCGAGCGACGGGAAATCGGTCCCCTCGGCGAGGAACCCGCGCGCCTCCACGGCGTCTCGGAGTTCGTCGGGCGATTTGCCCTCCGGGTCGGGCAGGTTGCTGGTCCACGCCAGGGCGAGCAGCCGACGATCGGGGTCGGTCGCGGGCTCGGCCGATCGGCAGCCGTCGCGGCCGATCCTCACCGACAGGAGGCGCGAATCGAGCGCCCCGGGCTCCTCCATGCGCCTCAGCTCGGCGTCGATCCAGGTCGTGACGCGGTCCTCGCCGACGGCCGCCTTGCGCTCGGCTCGCCACGCCGCCAGCCGCCGCCGACGCTCGGCGACCGCCGGCCGGCGCATGGTCTCGGCGTTGCGGACCCACCGCGCGGCGAGGTCCGGGACGTGGGCCTCGGCCCACTCGCGTCGAACGAGCATGTCGAACCCGACGCGCGGCCCGGCCGCCGGCGAGGTCACCAGCCCCAGCAGCTCCCGCCCGTCCTTCAACACCACCCGATCCGCCGTCGTCGTCGCCGGGGCCCCCGCCCCGGCCGGCGCCGGCTCCTGCAACCCCACGCACGCCGCCAGCAACCAAACGCCGATCATGACACGCCCTCCCCCGGGGTTCGGCCCGCCCGCTCGCCTCGGCTATCATAGCGGACGGAGCAACCGATAGGCCGAAGGAATCGAAACATGCCGATCGACCTCGCCCCCCTGGGCGATCGCGCGTTCCTCGCCCGGTTCGACGACGAGGACGACGCCCGCCGCTGGGCCGACGCCGTCCGCGCGCGCAAGCCGGCCGGCGCGGTCGACGTGGTGCTCGCCTATCGCTCGGCCGCCGTGATCGCCGACCCCGACCTGGGCGACCTCGACGCCCTGGAGGCCGCGCTCCGGGCCGTGTCGCCGGGCGACGCGCCGGCGGATCCCGGCTCGCTCCACGAGATCCCCGTGCTGTACGACGGCCCCGACCTGGCCGACGCCGCCGCGCGCCTGGGGATGTCGCCGGGCGAGTTGGTCGCGCGGCACTCCGCCCCGGAGTATCGCGTCTTCGCCATCGGCTTCCTCCCCGGGTTCCCCTACGCCGGATACCTGCCCGACGCCCTCCGCGGGCTGCCCCGGCGCGAGTCCCCCCGGACGACCGTGCCGGCCGGATCGGTGGCGATCGTCGGCCGCCAGACCGCCATCTATCCGACCGCCTCCCCCGGCGGCTGGCACCTGCTGGGCCGGACGCCGCTCCAGATCGCCTCCCCCCGCGCCGGCGACTTCCCCATCCGCGCCGGCGACCGCGTCCGATTCCGCCCCATCGACCGCGACGAGGGCCCGATGACCGTCCCCCATCCCATCGACGTGAACGCCGACCTCGGCGAAGGCGCCCCCCACGACGAGGCCCTGCTCGACCTCGTGACTTCCGCCTCCATCTCCTGCGGCGCGCACGCCGGCGACCCCGAGACGATCCGCCGCGCCCTCGGGGCCGCCCGCGCCCGGGGCGTCGTCGTCGGCGCCCACCCCGGCTACCCCGACCGCGAAGGGTTCGGCCGTCGCGACCGCGACATGACGGCGGCCGAGGTCGAATCCATGATCCGCGACCAGTGCGCCGACCTTCGCCGCCTCGCCGACGAGGAAGGCGTGGCGATCCGCTTCCTCAAGCCCCACGGCGCGCTCTACAACCAGGCCCAGCGTCGCGACGAGACGGCCCGGGGCGTGATCGCGGCGGCCGTGGCGCTCGGCCTCCCCCTGCTCGGCCAGCCGGGGACGCCCCTGGAATCGGCCGCCCGCGCCGCCGGGGTCGCCTTCATCGCCGAGGGATTCCCCGACCGCCTTTACCGCCTCGACGGCTCCCTCGCCCCCCGCGACGACCCGGACGCCGTCCTCGCCGCCGAGGATCTCCCGGCCAACGTCCGCGCCCTGCTCGCCCAGCGCCGCGTCGACACCCTCTGTATCCACGGCGACCACCCCGAGGCCCTCGCCAACGCCCGCCGTCTCCGCGCGATCCTGGACGCCCTGGCCATCCCCGTCCGGGCTTTTTCCCCGATCGCGACGGAATCATGAAATCTCGTCGACCGACCCCGCGATCATCCCATCGTGCCGGACTCCCGGCATCGGGGACGGCCCCCGGCTCCTTGGCAAGTCGAAAGTCGGAAACGACCCCACGAAGGGCCGGGCGATCAAGCTACGCGCCCAGCGCCCGCCGGAACGCCGAGAGCGTCGGCCCCGACGGCGACGCGTCGAGGACCGAGAAGACGACGCGCTCGAACCGGCCCGCCCAGGGCCCGCGCGAGAGGTGCTCGGCGAACGCCTCGGCCACCACGGCGGGGTCGTTGCGGAAGACTCCGCAACCCCACGCGCCCAGCACCAGCCGCCGGCATCCCCGGGACGCCGCCAGGGCCAGCACGCATTCCGAGCGCCGGCGGAACGTCTCCGGGATGGCCGACGACTCCGACGGCCGGTTGGCGGCGATGGCCCCGGCGTTCGGGGCCGCGCTCGTGATGAACGTCGCCGCCATCGGCTCGTCGAGCAGCCGGCCGTCGTCGTCCCGGAATATGGGGCAGGCCGGGGAGAGGATCATGGCGTCGGAGTACAGCAAGGATGGGGACGCCCGATGGCGCTCGTGGAATTCCGAGGCACGCAGCTGCGACGCATACAGTGCCGAGCTTCGGGCCAGCGATTCCTCCTGCGCCTGGCTGCCGCCGAGGAACCCGCCGCCGGGGTTCTTCGCCGAGGCGAAGTTCAACACCGCCACCGGCCCCTCGCCCCGCGACAGCACGCGCGAGACCCCCGCCAGGGTCGTCTCGTTGACGACCTCGATGGCCGCGGCCCCTTCGCCCCCCGGCCGCGCCGATTCCTCGTCGCGGATCCGGGCGATTTCCTCGGGGGGGTGGAATCGCGTCCCGTCCAGGCAGGCGCGGACGGCTTCGCCGATGTCGACGGCGCGACCCGACTCGGAGCGATAGGCCCCCCGCTCGACGATCTCGACCGTCTCCCTGGCCATCGCCGCCCGCGTCGATCGATTCATGGCGAGCCCCTCGGAAAACCACTTCGAATACGACGAACGAAGCCAACTTGATTCCGCCGCAAACTACTATAGACATGAAACTTGGCGCGCGTCACCGGGAAACCAAGGCGCGCGAACGAAGCCAAACTCCCGCGGTCCCGGGGATGGCGGAAAACGACCACCGGCGAGTGATCGAGAGGGCCCCACGAATGTCGCTGCTCGTCGTCGATCCCGGCTTCTTCACGACCATCCAGGACCTGGGAAGGCCGGGCTCGCGGGCGTTCGGGGTGCCGCTGGGGGGGGCCGCGGATCGCGAGTCGCTCATGATCGCCAACGCCCTGGCGGGCAACCCGGCCGGGCTCGCGGCGCTGGAGATGACGATCCGGGGCGGGACGTTCGAGGCCCTGTCCGACCTCGGCGTCGCGCTGGCCGGGGCCAGGGTGGAGGCGGAGGTACTTGGCGCGGAGGGGCGGCGAAGGGTGGCGGTCCCGGGGAGCGCGGCCATGAGGCGGGGCGATCGGCTCGCGGTGGGCCGGATGGAGGGCGGCGCTCGGACGTATCTCGCCACGCCGGGCGGGTTCGGCGGGGAAGCCTGGATGGGAAGCCGATCCGCCGAGGCCCCCCTGAAGGCCGGGGAGATCCTCCCCGCCGGTCCCGGCCGACTGGCCTGGCGACGGCCGGCGGACGTCGCGTCGGACGACGCCTCGGCCCCGATCCGGCTCCTCCCCGGGCCGGACTGGTCGCTCCTGCTCGACCCGGACGAGCTGACGCGGGCCCCGTTCCGGGTCGACCCCCGGAGCAATCGGATGGGGCTGCGGCTGGGAGGCCCGACGGTCGCCGCGACGCCGACGCCCGAGCGGCTCTCGGCCCCGGTGACGCCGGGGGCCGCGCAGGTGGCGGGGGGGACGCTGATCGTCCTGGGGGTCGCGTGCGGCACGATGGGGGGCTATCCGCACGTCGCCCAGGTCATCTCGGCCGACCTCGACCGTCTCGGCCGCCTCCGTCCCGGAGACCCGATCTGCTTCGCCCCCGTCACGCTGTCGGAGGCCCGCCGGCTGGACCGCGACCGCCGCGACGCCCTCCACGCGCGGGCCAATCGGATCCGCTGGGCGGCCCGCGACGGGGCGTGTTGAGCTTGCCGATCGGGGCCTCTTGGGGTACATCACGACCTCGCCACGTCGCCTCTCTCGGGTTATAGGCAGGGGTTCGTCCGATGTCGCATGCTCGCCGAGCCCGGCTCGTCCTGGCGGCTTTGGCCTGCACGGCCGCCGCCGCGTCAGCCGGATGCCGATCGCCGTTCCACAGGTTCGCGGACGTCGCCGTGCCCGACGCTCCGGGGGCCGTCGCGACCGTCGACCGGAAGGATGTCCCCGAGACGGCCCACGCGGCGGCCGTCGCCCCCCCCGTCGAACTCCCGAACGTGCCGGTCGAGCCCGTCGCCACGCCGATGCTCGACGCCGCCCTGCGCCGGGCCGAGGCCGCCGAGGAAGCCCGTCGCGAGGCCATCCGAGAGGCCGAGGCCGCCGCCTCGCGGGCACCCGAGCCGGCGGTTCAGCCCGACCCCGCCCCCCCCCCGGCGGAGATCGCGCCCCCGACGATGGCCCCCCCCGCGGACGAGCCCGCGCCCAAGGTCGACCCGGCCGTCCGGACCGCCTCGGACCCGGTCGAGGTTGAAGTCGAGGACGAGGAGACCGACGAGGAGGGGGCGGAAGCCCCCCCCCTCGCCTCCGCGCCGGCGGAACAGTCAACGGCACCGCCGTCTCCCCCCGCCCCGACGGCGGATCCCGAGCCGATCCCCCAGCCGCCCGACGCCGTCGCGCTCGCCGTTGCCGCCCCTCCCATTAATAAGGAAGGGGCCGACGACGAGCTGACCATCGACACGGTCCAGCTCTGCCGCAAGATCGTCGACTTCGGCAACTACGAGCCGCTGAGGGATCGGACCCTGCGGCCCGGCCGCTCGGCCCTGATCTACTGCGAGCTGGGGGGCCTGGAGTATCGCCAGGAGGGCGGCGAGTTCGTCGCCCGGGTCGCCACCCGCGTCGAGCTGATCCGCCCGGCCGACGGCGCCAAGGTCTGGGAGGTCGCCGACAGCGCGATCGACCGCCGCCCCGCCCGCCGCCGGGACGTCTACGTCGGCACGATGGTCACGCTGCCGGACTCCATCGCCCCGGGCGATTACACGCTGCGGCTCTACCAGGCCGACGCCACGTCCGGCGGGACAGCCTCGACCGAGCTTGCCGTCACGATCGCGCGCTGACCCCATTTCCCCCGACGCGGACGACCTCGCGCCTTGCCCGGCCCGCCATCGCGGCCCACAATCAAGGCAGCCACTTCGACCGCAACGATATCGGGGGATGAGACGATGACGATCGCGATCCGGCCGCGCGCCCTGGCCTTCGGCCTCATCGCGTCGGCGGCGGCCCTGCTCGGGCTCGGCCCCGACGCTCGCGCCCAGGACGAGCCCGCCGACGGCCAGGTATTCGGCGGCGCGGGGTTCGACGCCGAGGCGGCCCCGCCGGCCCAGGATCCGGGCGAGATGGAAGGCGAGGCGATGGAAGGCGAGGCGTCGCCCGACGCCCCCCGTCGCGGTCGCGCCCCGGG